>NZ_JBYSXE010000020.1:0-63463 GCF_058781925.1 Sphingobium sp. FW306-1B-F04DB
CACCCCAACCCCTCCCCTGAAGGGGAAGGGCTAACCAGTGCGCATAATCGCGGGCGAATGGCGCGGCCGCGCGCTGCGCGCGCCCGACGGAAAGGGCACGCGCCCTACCAGCGACCGTGCGCGCGAAGCGCTGTTCTCGATGCTGGCAAGTCGCCTCGGCAGCTTCGAGGGATTGCGCGTCGCGGATCTCTTCGCGGGCACGGGCGCGCTCGGACTGGAGGCGCTGTCGCGCGGTGCGGCGCACTGCACCTTTGTCGAGAATGACCGCGGCGCGCTCGCTGCGCTCAAGGCCAATGTCGAGGCGCTCGGCGCTGCGCCCCGCACCGACATCCGCGCCCAGTCCGCGCTCGCCACGCCAGGCGGCCCGTTCGACCTCGTGATGCTCGACCCGCCTTATGGCATGGGGCTCGGCCAGCAGGCACTCGCCGCGCTCGCCCAGCGCAAGGGCTTCAACACGGGCTGTCTTGTCAGCATCGAGACCGCCCGCGACGAGTCGATCGATGTGCCGGGCCTCGCGGCCGAGACCGAACGCACCTACGGCAAGGCCAAGCTTGTCCTGCTCCGCGCGCTTTGAGCGCAAGCGCCGGGACGCGCATCCATAGGGTGCGCTTATGATCGACGCACTACAATTAGTGGGCGTCAGCCACCGATCAATTCTATTGAGGACGGCATGAGCACGATGATCCAGCAGCGCATGGGGCCCCGCGAATGGCTCGTCTTCGGCGTGCTCTCGATCGTCTGGGGCTGCTCCTTCTTCTTCATCGAGATTTCGCTGCGCAGCTTCCCGCCCTTCACGCTCGTGCTGCTGCGCGCGAGCATCTCGGCGGCCGCGCTGCTCGTGATCCTCGGCCTCACCGGGCGCAACCTGCCCGCATCGCCGCGTATCTGGCTGGCGTTCCTGCTGCTCGGTGCGCTCAACATTGCGACGCCGTTCGTGCTTGTCGCCTGGGGGCAAACGCATATCCCGATCGGGCTTGCCTCGATCCTCAACGCCACCACCCCGCTTTGGGGTGTCGTCGTCGCGCACGCGTTTACCGCCGACGAAAGGGCGACGCCGGGCAAGATCACGGGCGTGCTCGCGGGCATCGCGGGTGTTGCGGTGATGATGGGCAGCGATGCGCTCGCCGGGTTGGGCGACAATCTGCTCGCCCAACTGGCCTGCGTGGCGGCAGCGCTCTCCTACGCGCTCGCAGGCGTCTATGGCCGTCGCTTCAAGGCGATGGGCGTTGCGCCGATCGAGGTCGCCGCGGGCCAGCTTGTCGCCGCCGCCGCGATCATGTTCCCGATCGCGATGATCTTCGATGCGCCCTGGCGGCTGCCCATGCCGCTGTTCGAGTCGATCGCGGCCATGACGGGGCTGACGCTGATCTCGACCGCCTTCGCCTATATCCTTTATTTCCGGCTGATCGAGAAGGCGGGCGCGACCAACGCGCTGCTCGTCACCTTCGTCATCCCCATCCCCGCGATCCTGCTCGGCACCTTCCTGCTCGGCGAAACGCTCGAGCCGAAGCATTATGCGGGTATGGCGCTGATCGGGGTCGGGCTTGCCGCGATCGACGGCCGCCCGCTCTCCTGGCTCATGCGCGGTCGCGCATCGAGAGCAGCGCCACAAGGCTGACGCTCGACCCCGCGGCCAGATAGACGCCGACCCAGACTAGACCATGATCCTGGGCGAGCCACTGCGCCGCCACCGGGGTCAGCGCGCCGCCCAATATACCCGCGACGTTGAACGCCATCGACACGCCCGTATAACGCACACGCGCCGGGAACAGGCTCGGCAGCCACGCGCCGAGCGGGCCATAGACCAGCCCCATCACGACAAGCGCGAAGCTCATGCCCGCAAAGATCATCGTCAGCGACCCGGACTGGAGCGCCACCGGCAGCACCAGCCCCGCGATAACCGCCGCGACACTGCCCCAGAGCAGCGTATCGCGCGCGCTGAACCGATCCGAAAGCCAGCCCGAGGCCGCGATGCTGAAACCCATGAAGAAGATCGCGAGGATCTGGAGGCCCAGGAACACCTGACGGTCTATCCCAAGCGTCGTCGTCGCATAGCCGAGCGCAAAGGCGGTCGCGAGATAATAGACCGCAAAGCAGACGATCGCACCGCAGGTGCCACCCAGCGTCGCGCGCCAGTGATCGCGCAGCATCTCGGCAAAGGGCACCGCGGGCGGCGGTGCTTCTTCCATCGCCGCGGCGAAGGCGGGGGTTTCGGTGAGCTTCAAGCGCACCCACAGCCCGACGCCGACCAGCAGGATGCTGCCGAGAAAGGGAATGCGCCAACCCCAGGCCATGAACTCGTCCTGGCTCAGCGTCATCCCAAGGATCAGGAACAGCCCGTTCGCGGCAATGAAGCCGACAGGTGCGCCCAATTGCGGCACCATGCCGTATCGTCCGCGCCAGCCCGCAGGCGCGTTCTCGACCGCGAGCAGCGCGGCGCCGCCCCATTCGCCGCCCAGCCCGAAACCCTGCCCGAAGCGCAGGATGCAGAGCAGCAGTGGCGCGACCCAGCCGATCTGGGCATAGGTCGGCAGGAACGCGATCAACAGGGTCGATCCGCCCATCAGCAGCAGCGAAGCGACCAGCGTCGACTTGCGCCCGATCCGGTCGCCGAAATGCCCGAAGACGCTGGCGCCCAAAGGCCGCGCGACAAAGGCGACGCCAAGGCTGGCATAGGCCGCAAGCAGCTGCGCCGAGGCTGATTCCGAAGGGAAGAACAGCGGCCCGAATACCAGCGCCGCCGCGGTCGCGTAGATGTAGAAATCGTAGAATTCGACCGAGGTGCCGACGAGGCTGGCGATCAATATGCGGCGATTGGACAGCGGGCCCGCCACCGCGTTCATCGTCGTCGCCATCGTGCCGAATCCCCCGCTATCTCCGTTTGCGCATCATCCCTGCGCGAAAACCTTGGTGCCGAC
Source organism: Sphingobium sp. FW306-1B-F04DB (assembly GCF_058781925.1). Lineage (NCBI taxonomy): Bacteria > Pseudomonadati > Pseudomonadota > Alphaproteobacteria > Sphingomonadales > Sphingobiaceae > Sphingobium > Sphingobium sp. FW306-1B-F04DB. The sequence goes on from NZ_JBYSXE010000020.1 coordinate 2,919, forward strand.
AACGCCCAGCACGATCATCGCCATGAATCCGATCTGCACCGCAGAGACGCGCTCGCCGAACAGGATGATGCCGCCGATGATGACGCCCACCGCGCCCAGCCCGGTCCACACCGCATAGGCGGTACCCGCCGAGATACCCTTCATCGCGAGCGAGAGCAGCCACATGTTGAGGAAGGACAGCGCGATCGGCACCGCCGCGGCAGCGAATGTCTGCTGCACCTGCGCCCATTTGAGGCTCAACGCCCAGATGATTTCGGTGACGACGGCAAATGCAAGGATGACCCATGCCATGGAACGAGCCTTAAATTTGCGGGCTCGTTCAATGCGACGCAGCCGGAAACCCGAAAGAGGCGGCGTCACGCGTCGATCTATGGGCGCCTGGGTGTCGAGTCAATGTGGCTCAATCGACCGCAGGTGCGGGCTCCTCCTGCTCGATCGTGAGCGCGGCGCCGAGCGAGGCGACGATCACTGCGCTGATCGCGGCCCATTGCAGCACGGTAAGCTGTTCGCCCAGCAGCACCAGTCCGGAAAGCGCGCCGATCGCGGGCTCGACGCTCATCAGCGTGCCGAACACGCGCGCAGGCAGCCGGGTCAGCGCGGTCATCTCGAGCGTGTAGGGCAGCGCGGTCGACAGCACCGCCACGCCGATCGCCATCGGGATCACCGCCGGATTCAGCAGCGCCTCCCCTGCATCCGCCACGCCGATCGGCACGATCAGCGCCGCCGCCACCAGCGATCCCCAGGCAACCGAGCTTGTCCCGTGATAGCCGCCGGCTTTCTGCCCGAAGATGATGTAGAGCGCCCAGCACGCACCGGCACCAAGTGCATAGCCCGCGCCCACCGGATCGATGCCGCTCACGCTCTGCCCGAGCGGCAGCAGGAGCAACAGTCCCGCGATGGCCAGCGCGACCCAGAGGAAATCGATCGGCCGGCGCGATCCCAGTACGGCGACCGCAAGCGGTCCGGTGAACTCCAGCGCCACCGCGATCCCGAGCGGCACGGTTCGCAGCGCGAGGTAGAACAGGAAATTCATGCACCCCAACGCCGCGCCGTAGAGCAGGATCGGCCGCCATCCGTCCCGCCCTGGCGGCGTCCGCCACGGCCGCAGCGCGACCATCAGGATCACCGCGCCGAAGAACAATCGAAGCGCAGTCGTCCCCGGTGCGCCGACGATGGGGAACAGCCCTTTGGCGATCGATGCGCCTATCTGGATCGAGATCATCGCAACGATCACGAGCAGAATCGGCCAGATCACGCCTTGTTTGAGCGTGGCAGCGCGGCTCACATCTTGTCTCCGTCCCGAATGTGCAGCATAGTGCACTGATCCATATGAGCACTATATTGCACAGTCAAGACCGTCCCAAGGTTCTCGAGCATGTCGCGGGTAATGTCCGCGCGCTCCGCCAGCAGCGCGGGATGAGCCAGGAAGCGCTCGCCGTGGCATCGGGGGTCAGCCGGCGCATGATCATCAATATCGAGACGGGCGACGCCAATGTCAGCCTCGCGACGCTCGACCGGCTCGCCGAGGCCATGGGGCTGCGCTTCTCCGATCTCGTCCAGGCGCCCGCCCTGCCCGACCCCGCGCGGATCGAGGCCGTCGCCTGGGCGGGCGAGGATCCGCGCAGTCAGGGCATATTATTGTCCAGCTTCGCGGCGGCCGCCGAGGTTGAGGTCTGGCGCTGGTCGCTCGCTCCGGGAGAAACCTACCATCCTGTCGTCCATGACGCGGCATGGACCGAAACCGTCTATGTCCTTGACGGCACGCTGACGATCCTGTGGGACGATGCAGAGCGCACCATCACCGCGGGGGATTTCCACGCCTATAACTGCGAACGCACGCGGCGCTATCGCAACGATGGCGAAGGCGTTCTGCGCCTGATCCGCACCATAGCGCACTAAACCGGCATTGCCCTCGGGCGCCTTGTTCCCTAACTGTTCGCAGATGAGTCTCCCCGCGTCGCCCGTTCCCGAACCGCCCTATCTTCAGGGGCTCAACGCGCCTCAGCGCGAGGCGGTGCTGACCACCGAGGGCCCCGTTCTGGTTCTTGCGGGCGCCGGAACGGGCAAGACCGCGGCGCTCACCGCACGGCTGGCGCACCTGATCTATACGCGCAAGGCCTGGCCATCGGAGATCCTTGCGGTCACCTTCACCAACAAGGCCGCGCGCGAGATGAAGGAGCGCGTCGGCCGCATCGTCGGCGAAGCGGTGGAAGGCATGCCATGGCTCGGCACCTTCCATGCGATCGGCGCGAAGATGTTGCGCCGCCATGCCGAGCTGGTCGGGCTGCACAGCAATTTCACCATCCTCGACACCGACGATCAGTTGCGGCTGATGAAGCAGCTCATCCAGGCGGCCGACCTTGACGAGAAGCGCTGGCCTGGGCGCCAGTTGGGCGGCCTCATCGACAACTGGAAGAACAAGGGGCTTACCCCCGCCGATCTCGACGCGGGCGAGAGTGAGCTCTTCGCCAATGGCCGCGGCAAGGAACTCTACGCCGCCTATCAGGAACGGCTGCGCGCCTTGAACGCCTGCGACTTCGGCGACCTGCTGCTCCATATGCTGACCATCCTCAAGCGCCATCGCGATGTGCTCGAACAGTATCAGCAGCGCTTCAAATATATCCTGGTCGACGAATATCAGGACACCAACTCGGTCCAGTATCTCTGGTTGCGCCTGCTCGCCCAGACCCGCAAGAACATCTGCTGCGTTGGCGACGACGACCAGTCGATCTATTCCTGGCGTGGCGCGCAGGTCGAGAATATCCTGAAGTTCGAGAAGGACTTCCCGGGGGCTGCTATCATCCGGCTTGAACAGAATTACCGTTCCACTCCCCATATCCTCGCCGCCGCTTCCGGCGTGATCGCCAACAATGGCGAACGGCTCGGCAAGGAGCTGTGGACCGAGGCCGATGTCGGCGAGAAGGTCCAGGTGCTCGGCGTCTGGGACGGCCCCGAAGAGGCGCGCCGCGTCGGCGACGAGATCGAGGCGCACCAGCGCGGCGGCGGATCATTGAACGACACCGCGATCCTCGTCCGCGCGCAGCACCAGACGCGCGAGTTCGAAGACCGCTTCATCGCTATCGGCCTGCCCTATCGGATCGTCGGCGGCTTCCGCTTCTACGAGCGGCAGGAGATCCGCGACGCACTCGCCTATCTCCGCATCGTCCACCAGCCCGCCGACGACCTTGCCTTCGAACGCATCGTCAACGTCCCAAAGCGGGGGCTGGGTGACAAGGCGCTCGCCAAGATCCACCAGCTGGCGCGTATCGAGCAGATCCCGCTGACGCTCGCCGCCGCACGTATCCTCGACACCGATGAGTTGACCCCGCAGGCGCGCCGCGCGCTTGGTGGCTTCATCGGCGACGTCGCGCGCTGGCGCGACATGGCGAACGACCTTCCCCATCCTGAGCTTGCACGCCAGCTGCTCGATGAGAGCGGCTACACCGCGATGTGGCAGGCCGAGAAGTCGGCCGAGGCAGCGGGACGGCTGGAGAACCTCAACGAGCTCGTCCGCGCGATGGAGGAGTATGAGACGCTCGGCGCCTTCCTCGAGCATGTCAGCCTCGTCATGGACAATGACGCCGCGGCCGAGGATGAGAAGGTCACGATCATGACGATCCACGCCGCCAAGGGGCTCGAGTTCGACACGGTCTTCCTCGCGGGCTGGGAGGAAGGGCTCTTCCCCTCACAGCGTTCGCTCGACGAGGGCGGCAATGCGAGCCTCGAGGAGGAACGCCGCCTCGCCTATGTCGCGATCACGCGGGCGCGTCAGAAATGCGTCATCCTCCACGCCGCCAACCGCCGCATCTATGGCCAGTGGACCAGTTCGATCCCCTCGCGCTTCGTCGCCGAGCTTCCGCCCGAGCATATCGAGAGCGAAAGCAGCATGGCGGGCGGCGAAAGCCTGTGGCGCGCCAACTGGTCCGAACGCGCCGATCCCTTCCACACCGTCGGGCGCGGCACAGGCCGAGGCCCCGGATGGCTGCGCGCGGCCGGGGGCAACTTTTCGTCCACGCCCCAGCGCGTGATGGAGGCGCGCGCCAGCGCGGTCAGCCTCGGCAACAAGGGACGCAGTGACCTGAATGTCGGGATGCGCGTCTTCCACCAGAAGTTCGGCTATGGCGAAATCGCAGAGATCGAGGGCAACAAGCTCGAAATCGACTTCGATCAGTCGGGACGCAAACGTGTGATGGACAGCTTCGTCTCGATCGCGTGATCCCGCTGGTGGCAGCGCGCCATCACGATCTCAATCAACAAACGCGCGTCGAAGGCTATCGACCGAAATGGCTGTCGTGAACGAGATCCTGCTCGCCAACGGATCGTCCGCCGGTCATCGCTTCGGTTGCAGCCGCCTCCCATCGGGTGACTATTGCGTCGGTCGCGAAGCGAGCTGCGGACTGACGCGCGGCCTTGCCCAGCACATCACGTCGCTGTGGATCCCCCATCAAGTCCACAAGTGCCGCAGCAAGCGCTGCTATGTCGCCAGGGGGAACAAGAATGCCATTGACACCGTCGTCGATCATCTCGGCCGGCCCCCACGGGCAATCAAAGGCGACCGAGGCTATTCCGCTTGCCATGGCTTCGTGCAACACATTGCCCCATCCCTCGTAGCGCGACGACAGGACGAACAGGTCGGTGCTGAATAGCCAACCGCCGGGGACGCTGGACAAGCCCGGAAAGCGGACATGGTCGCCAATCCCGAGTGACTGCGCAAGCTGCTCGAGCGTTTCCCGTTCAGGCCCGTCGCCCCAGATGACCAGTTCCCAGTCCGGGAAGGCGTGGACGATCTGTGCGTAGGCGCGCAACAGAAGATCAAAGCCCTTTTGCGGCACAAGCCGACCAACTGCGGTCAGGTTCAGCATGCCGCGAGCGCGTGCAGCGCGATGCTCGACCGGCAGGACCGGATTGGGGATGACCCATTGCCGTTGCCGCATTGCCCGCGGAAAATAGTCCATTGCCCCCTGTGTCATTGTGACCAGCCCGAATGCGCGACGGTAGAGTCGCGATCGAAGCGCGTGCCATACGCGACCGAAGTCTTGCTGTTCGGGATTATTTCGCTCCGAAACAATGACGGGTACGTCGCTATCGACACTCGCCAGCAATGCGAGAACATTGGTGCGCGTCAAAAAGCTGATCACGACATGTGGCGCGATCCCGCGCAATGCACGCCTCAGGCGCCAGGTGCGCGTGAAGCTCATTGGTAGCGCGCGCCACCAGCGCTGGGGTTGAGTGGGGATATCGAGTCGGATCAGATCGACCGCGTCCGGATAGGGATAAAATGACAGCGCATCCCGCTCGGCAAAGGTGATGACCGTTATCTGCCATCCGCGCTCGACAAGTGCATTGGCTATGATACTGACCACGCGCTCGGCACCGCCAGCGCCCAAACCGGGAAGCACAAAGGCGATATGGCCGCGTTGCGCTTTCGCGATGCGTTTTCCTGACGCAAGAGCTTGACCGCTGTCGCCCGCCCGGACGAACACTTCATCATAATGGGCGCCGCGGCTTCGCGTCGTCGTGGGGGCAAAGCCGAACTTGCCCAGAATGGCGTAGATGTCGTTGGGCGTCGAGCCATAGCGGGCGAGATTTCGACCGTCGATCTCGACGACCAGCCGGCGTGTTTCAGGCCTTTCGAGCAGCGGCGTCAGGCCCCGCAAGGCATGGAGCTCGTAGCCTTCGACATCGATCTTGATCAGCGTTGGGCGCTTGCCAAGCAACGCGCAGATTCCGGGAAAATCTTTCAGGTTGATTGCGGTTATCTCGGCAATTTCGGTACTTTCTTCGGTTGCGATGGAGTAGCGGCCGGTATGCCCGGGAGCCGAAATGTCGAGCTTCATCTGGTCGAAGCGCTCCGCCACCGCCATGTTGAGCGGCAAGACATTGCCCAGCCGGTTGAGGCTTAGATTGGATGTGAGCCTGGCGTAGGTGGCGAGGCACGGCTCAAATGCGACTACCAGTCCCGACCGGCCAACGCGATGCCCCGCCATGATCGTGAAAAGTCCGCAATTGGCACCCACGTCAACAAGGCAATCGCCCTCTTCGAGACGGCTGACCTCATCAGGCACGACATCGTCGTAGCGGCCGAGTACGCAGAGTTGATTGGTGCGGTCGGCCACGTCGAGCGCAAGCTTGACCCCGACATAGCGGGACGGAACCGGAACACCGCTCAGCACCCCGTCGAGGGGACGCAGCAATCGCCATTTTCCCCGAAAATCAGGCAGCCGATGAAGATAATAGGCCACCAGCGCGGCAAGGAAGTGGTCAACCGATCGCATAATTCCTGTTACTGCGTGCGCCCTTGGCTTCCGTATCGAACACCTCTTTTACAAGCGCGCGGCGGTGAATTGGGGTTCCTTCCGGGGTAATGATGAGCTTCATAGGGATAAGTGGCAGAAACTGGGACACCAGGCCCGCCGTTAAGATTTACCATGTCCGTCGTCCCGCCGCGGCACAGCGGGATTCAGCCTCTGGCGCAGCGCGCCCGCTCTGGTAAAGAAAGCGTAAATCTCTCAAGGGGCTGGGCAATGGCGGGCGGGCGCAACAAGGCATTTGCGGGGATGGGAGCAAAACTGCTGTTCGTCGCCGCGCCGATCGCGGGCGCGCTGTTTTTCACCGGTCTGCCGGCGCGCACGCTGGTTCCACCGCAGGGGCACCAGACGACGCCGGTCGCCGCTGCGCCCGCCGCCGCGCAATCGTCACGTGACTATGAGGTTAAAGGCATCCTCAAGCTCGACGGTCCACTCAAGCATGGCGACTATGCCTGGGACGACAAGGGCGTGCCGCAGGGTGATCTGCTGATCACCGTCGACCTCGCCGCGCAGACGCTCTCGGTGTTCCGCGCTGGCTACGAGATCGGCGTGGCGGTCATCCTCTACGGCGCCGACGACAAGCAGAGCCCGCTCGGCAGCTTCGCGATCTCGCAGAAGGACAAGGACCATGTGTCCAACCTCTACGACGCGCCCATGCCCTATATGCTGCGGCTGACCAATGACGGCGTCGCGATCCACGGCGCAGATGTCGCATGGGGCAAGGCGACGCATGGCTGCATCGGCGTTCCCAACGCGTTTGCCGCGCTACTCTTCGCGCAGGCGAAACTCGGCGATCGCGTGATTATCACCAACGGCAAGATGATGAAATTGGGCGGCGCGGTGCCCGTCGCCTGACGCGCGTCGAGAAACGTTCTGGCCGATTAGGGCTAGGCAGCGATGCTGCGCTGCCCCATATCGCCCACCATGCAAATCGTAGCCGCGTACGCCCAGCTGAAAAACCAGTTCGCCCTGTGGTCGAATCTTACCGATCCGATCTTGCATACCCATCTGGGAATGCTGGTCTTCGTCGCCGCCGCGGTGGTGCTGCGCAAACCGTTCCGTTCGCCCGTGCCATTGCTCGCGGTCGTGCTGATCGAGGCGCTCAACGAGTGCTTCGATCGCATCAACCACGGCTCCTGGCGCTGGCCCAATACGCTGAGCGACGTGGCCTTCACCCTGCTCTGGCCCGTGCTGATCTTCCTGCTCGCACGTGGACGCAAGCTGAAGGCAGGCTGAGCACGCCCCTTCCCTCCAGCGTCATGCCAGCGAAGGCTGGCATCTTCCGACGCGTTTTGTACGATCTGTTTGGCAGACCAGCATCGGGTTGACGTTGCAAGGGAATGCTGGCCGCCCTCAGAACACCGCCTGCGCCTCGCCGCCCAGCATCGCCTTGCGTACCAGCGGGATCGGCGGACCGCCATAGCTGAGGAACGCGTCATGGAACGCCTTCCACGCCTTGCGCCCGCCTTTGTCCGCCGCCCAGTCGTCACGCAGCTTGCGGATCATCAGCTTGCCCATGGTGTAGTTGAGATAGGCCGGATCATAGGTGCCCCGGGCCGCCTGCTGCCGCGCATTGCCCTCGTCCTGATAGCATTCGTTGACGAAGAGCTGGCGCGACTGGTCTTGCGTCATGCCCCTGGCGTGCAGCCCGATCGCCGAAATGAAGCGACAATTGCGCAGCAGCGCGTTGGAAAGCTGGCCGACATGCGTCTCGGGATCGCCCTCGCCCAGCCCCGCATCCCACATCATCTCCTCGGTATAATGCGCCCAGCCCTCGGCATAGGCATAGCCGACGAACACCTTGCCGAAGAGCGACTTGGCGCGGTTGGCATGGAGGAAGTTAAGGAAGTGGCCGGGCCACACCTCGTGCACCGAGGTGAAAAACAGGTCGCGCTGGCCCGGAATATATGCAGCCTGCACCTCCTTCGACCAGGCCGGATCGGGCGGCGAGATGTAATAGACCGAGGGGAGGCCTTTCTCATACGGCCCCGGAATGTCGATATAGGCCGAGTTCTGCCGGTTATAGGGCGGCGATTCCTCGACCAGCGCCTCTTCGGTACCGGGGATCGAGACGATGTCCTTGTCGATCAGGAACTGCTTGAGTGCCGGCAGTTGCTTGCGCGCGGCAACGACGGGGCCGCCCTCGGGCTTGTCAGCATTCATCTTGGCCATGCACGTCTGGATCGTCGCGCCCGGCGCATATTTGCCGCATGCGTCCTTGAGCGCCGCCTGGTTGCGCCTGAGGTCCGCCCAACCCACGCGCTCGAGCTCGGCGACGGGTACGTTGACGCCCTCGGTCTTGAGCACCATCCGCGCGAACCTGTCGGGCCCGAGCGCGAAATCCTGCGTCGCGGTGGCGCGCCCGCTTTCGATCCACACCGCGAGATCCTTCATCGCCTTTGACGCAGCGCCCGCGGCCTCGTCGAATTCCTTCTGCAGCGCCTCGTCCTTCACCTCGGCAAAGGCCGCTTTGGCGTCGCCAACATAATAATCGGCGAATCCCTGGAAGCCCGCCTTGCCATAATCGATGAAGCTCAGCGGCATCGGCGTCTTGAGGTTGGCGCGGATCTGCGCGGCGGCCGCGGGCACATTCTTCGCAAAGGCGATGAACGCCTTCATCCGCGTCGTCGCATCGGCATAGGGCCGTGCGATATAGACATTGGGATCGAGCCCGCCGCCGATGTAGAACTCGGGATTGCGGTGCGGCTGGTCGGCATCCTCGAGCCAGAACAATTCGCCCTCGGCGACCGATACCAGATAGTCGCGCTCGAAGGCCTGCTCCTTGCTCAGTTTGGAAGCGTCGAACGCTTTGGCGTCGGCGATCGCCTTTTTGAGATATTCGGCCTGCGCCTTCAGCCCGGCATCGCTCCAGTCGGGCAGCTTGCCGTCATATTCGTGCCGCCCCTGATAGACCGAGAAACTCGGGTTGAGCTTGAAATAGCCCTCCAGATAATTGCCGACAAACTGGCCCCATTCGCTTTTGTCCGCGGCCTCGGTGGCTGCGCTCTTGTTACTCTCTGGTGCCATGGAACAGCCCGCCAGTGCGAGCGAAACCGCGGAAACGGCAATTGCAAGTCGGGATAGCTTCACCAGCAACTCCTTGAATGTCTTGGATTGCGACTCGAACGGCGCGGATGCTTGCATTCGCCGCAAGCGCAAACCACCCGCTTTTCGACGAACGACATGCCCGTTTTCCGGCCCCAAAGTTTTGCTGCGCTTGAACTGCCGCATATTGCGGGCATAGAGGGCGCGATGGATCGGCCCGCGCACCCCTTCGCCTATCGCGACTTCACCTGTTATTTCGTGGCGCGGCTCACCTCGACGCTTGCGCAAATGGCGATGGTCATCGTCATCGGCTGGCAGGTCTATGACCTCGCGCGCACCGATCTGGGCATGACGCCAAGGGAAGCCGCCTTCCAGCTGGGGCTGATCGGCCTCGCACAATTCCTTCCGCTGCTGCTGCTCACGCTCGTCGTCGGCTGGATCGCCGATCGCGTCGACCGGCGCTGGATCGCGCGCGCGTCGGTCGCGCTCGAAGCGGGATGTGCGATCGCCCTCGGGCTGCTCACCTGGACGGGAACGATCAACCTCCCGGCGCTTTTCACCGTGGCCGCGCTGCTCGGCGTCGCGCGGGCCTTTGCCAGCCCCGCGCTGCAGGCACTCGCACCCAATCTCGTGCCGGTGGCGGTGCTCCCGACCGCGATCGCGATGAGTTCGCTTGCCTGGCAGTCGGGCTCGGTGCTCGGGCCCGCGGTTGGCGGCATCCTTTACGATATCGACGCGGTCATCCCCTATGCGTTCAGCGCCGCCCTGTTCTCGATCGCCTTTCTGGCCCTGCTGCTGATCCGCCCGGTGCCGCGCAGCGCGATCACCGGCCCCGCGCATCCCTGGGAACAGATGAAGGACGGGCTGCGCTATGTCCGCCAGAATCGCCTGGTCCTCGGCGCGATCTCGCTCGATCTCTTCGCGGTGCTGCTCGCGGGCATCACTGCGGTGCTGCCGATCTATGCCCGCGACATCCTGCATGTCGGCGCCGACGGCCTCGGCCAGCTGCGCGCCGCCCCCGCGGTCGGCGCGGTCGCGATGGCGCTCTGGTTCGCGTGGCGGCCGCTGCGCGAGAATGTCGGGATCAAGCTGCTCGTCGGCGTCGCGATCTTCGGCGGCGCGACCGCGGTCTTCGGCATTTCGCGCAGCCTGCCGCTGTCGCTCGCGATGCTCGTGCTGCTTGGCGCAGCGGACATGCTTTCGGTCTATGTCCGCCAGTCGCTGATCCAGCTCTATACGCCCGATGCGATGCGTGGACGCGTCGGCGCGGTCTCGACATTGTTCATTTCGGGCTCCAACGAGCTCGGCGAAGCACGCGCGGGTTTCCTCGCCGCGGTGATCGGTCCCACGACCGCGGTTGTCGCGGGCGGAATCGGTGCCATTATAGTATCGGGTCTTTGGGCGCGCTGGTTCCCCGAACTGCGCGCCGCGCGGACCTTTGACCCGCCTGCAACGCTGGAAGACATCCCACTCAAGGAGAAAGCGACATGAAAGCCGGATCAATCCTCGAGACCATCGGCAACACCCCGCATGTCCGCGTCAGCCGCCTGTTCAATGGCGCCGAGGTCTGGATCAAGTCCGAGCGCGCCAATCCGGGCGGATCGATCAAGGACCGCATCGCGCTGTCGATGATCGAGGCGGCCGAGGCCTCCGGCGACCTGAAGCCCGGCGGCGTGATCATCGAGCCGACCTCGGGCAATACCGGCGTCGGCCTCGCGATGGTCGCCGCGGTCAAGGGCTACAAGCTGATCCTCGTCATGCCCGAGAGCATGTCGCTCGAACGCCGCCGGCTGATGCTCGCCTATGGCGCGACCTTCGACCTGACCCCCAAGGAAAAGGGCATGAAAGGCGCGATTGAGCGCGCGACCGAGCTGATCGCCGAGACGCCCAATTCATGGATGCCGCAGCAGTTCGAAAACCCTGCGAACATCGATGTCCATGTGCGTACGACAGCTCAGGAAATTCTGGAAGATTTCAGGGATGCTCCGCTTGATGCGCTGATCACCGGTGTGGGCACCGGCGGGCATATCACAGGCTGCGCCGAGGTGCTCAAAAAGGCATGGCCCGACCTCAAGGTGTTCGCCGTCGAACCGACGCTGTCTCCGGTGATTTCGGGCGGCCAGCCCGGTCCGCACCCGATCCAGGGCATTGGCGCGGGCTTCATCCCCGCCAACCTCCATACCCAGACGATCGACGGCGTGATCCAGGTCGATCCCGCCGATGCCAAGGAGATGGCACGCCGCGCCGCACGCGAGGAAGGCATGCTCGTTGGCATCTCATCGGGTGCCACGCTCGCCGCGATCGCGCAGAAGCTCAAGGAACTGCCCGCGGGCAGCCGCGTTCTGGGCTTCAACTATGACACCGGCGAGCGCTATCTCTCGGTGCCCGATTTCCTTCCCGAAAGCTGAGGCGGGACGCGGGCGCCCCGCAATGTCGTCCTCTGCCTCTTCCGAGGGGAGCGGTCTGGCGGTGGACGCCGCTGCCCGTTCGCGGCGCAACCTGTTCATCGCGCTGTTGCTGCTCGGCCTTGTGGTCGCCGTCGCTGTGGCGACATGGATAGTGGCGGGAAACCAGTCGGTCCCAGTGGGATCGACCACTGCGGCGACCGAGGCGCCCATCCCTGCGGACGCGCCGCCGCCGCCGGCGGTCGAACCGCTGCAGATCCGCGAGCTTCCGCCTGAAAAAGCGGTTGCGATCAATGCGGGAGTCCCCTTTTCCAAGGCACCCAACCCGGCGGCCCGGCGCTTTCACTATGCCGCGGCCGCGCCCCCCGATCTGGAGCGCGCGATCGATTGTCTCGCCGCCGCTGGCTATTACGAGGCGGGCGATGACACCAAGGGCCAGCGCGCGGTCGATCAGGTCGTGATCAACCGCCTGCGCCACCCCGCTTTCCCCAAGACCGTCTGTGGCGTCGTCTTCCAAGGCTCCGAGCGCACGACGGGGTGCCAGTTCACGTTCACCTGCGACGGTGCGATGGCGCGCACGCCCTCGGCTGCCGCGTGGGAACGCGCACGCAAGGTTGCGAGGAGCGCACTCACGGGCAGCGTTTACCGCCCCGTCGGCCATGCCACGCATTATCACACCAACTGGGTGGTGCCCTATTGGAGCGCCAAGCTCGACAAGATCACCGCAGTGGACACGCACATCTTCTTCCGCTGGACGGGCTGGTGGGGCACACCCGCGGCGTTCCGCGGGCGCCCGTCAGGCAGCGAGCCCGGAATCGGGCTGCTCGCCCGGCTGGCGCCGTCACACAGCGGCGCAGTGCCCACCGAGGCGCAGCAGGCGTCGCTGGGCCTGGGTCTGATCGCGGCCAGCGAGCAGCGCGAAGCCGCCTTTCTCGCGCGCTTCGATCCAGCAGTCGTCGCACGCGCGGGCAAGCAGGTCGTCCGCGACGGTGACAGTTTCATCGTATTGCTCGACAGGCAATCGCCCGCCGACAACTATGCCGCCCTCGCGCTTTCGCTGTGCGCGGGCCGCGAATATTGCAAGGTGATGGGCTGGACCCAGCCCGCGATGACGCCGGGCCGATTCCCCGTCCCCGAATCGCTGCTCAAGGGCATGTCGTTCAGCTATCTGCGCAACCGCGGCGAGCAGTTCGCCAAGCCCCTATGGAACTGCGCAGAGTTCAAGCGCGCCGACACAAGCGAATGTATGAAGGCGCGCACGCCGACCGTTCCTGCCGATGCGGCAGCGGCTCCCAAGGTCGACCCCGTCACCCCCGCGTCGATCGTTGCCCCTGTGATCGTCCCCGAGGTCAAGACCGAGCCCCCCGCACGCTGAACTGGCCCCGCCACCGGCGGAACAGCCCGCGCTGGCTGATCGGCTCGAACATCTCGTCAGGGCTTTCGGGGTCGAGCAGCTCGTTCTCGGCGATGAAGTCCTCCACCGCGTCGGGCTGATCGAATTGGAGCAGCTCGAGCGTCTTGCGGTTGTGGCGCAGCGCCTCGATCGCCGCCACCAGCGAGCCCGTCTCCTCGAACTTCGCCGCCACCGCCTCCTCGGCAACATCGAGATGCTCGGCCATCAGCCGCGTCCGCAGCCGACGGATAGCCTCGCCCGCAGCGCCATTGGCGGCGACTGTGGTGTCGATTGCGAGGTCACATTCGCTGTCGAGGCCGAGCGAGCGGTTGTTGAGATTCGACGATCCGATCCGCAGAACGCGATCGTCGACGATCATCACCTTGGCGTGGACATAGATGTCGCCACCCTTGGCCGTTTTGGGCGTGTAGATCCGAAAGCGATTGTGCGTATCGATCCGGCCGATTGCCTGCCCGAGCTTTACCCGCGCGCCATCCATCGCCTTCTGCTCGAGCCAGCCCTCGCCCGTCAGCGGCATGACCAGTACGATTTCGGGCGGATTTGCCTCACGCATCCTCCTCGCGATCGCCGCGCCGACCTTGCCCGATGTCAGATACTGGTTCTCGGCATAGATGAAGTGCTCGGCGCGCGCGATCATGTCGAGATAGAGTGCCTCGATCTCCCCGATCGCCTTATCATCCTCATATTCGGCACGCGTCCGCGCGATCGCTATGTCGACATCGGTGAAATCTGGCACGAGTTCATCGGGCCAAATGTCGTGGACGGGCTCCACGGGCGCAAGCGCGCGTCCGGTAGCGCGCTCCCATCGCTTGCGCCCGAGTTCGCCGAGCGCTTTTGCGGCCTCGCCGTCGACCACCATCGTCACGTCGTGCCAGGGGCCATAGAGCTGTCCGCCGGGGCGCGTGCGGCGCGGGTCGTCGTCCCTGTGCTCATTTGTGTCCCAGCGGTCGCGCGTCATGTCGATCCCGCCACAGACAGCGAAACTTTCGTCTATCACCACGATCTTCTGATGGTGGCTGCATCCCGGCGGGTGCGCGTGATCGAGCTCGAAGGTGATCGGCTTCGTCATTGCCCAGCGGACGAGCGTGAAGACGGCGCGCCCGCGAAAGAACATCTTCAGCGCGCCGGTGTCCCATTTGAGGATATCGATCGCAATATCCGGCCGTGCCTTGGCGACATCGAGCAGGAAGCTGCCTAGCGTCTCCTGTTCGCGCGCACCGTCGTGGGGACGTTCGAGATGGATGCGCGGGTCGAAATCCCAGCCGATCAGCATGATCCGCCGCCGCGCCCTGAGCATGGCCTCGCGCGCGATGCGGAAATAGTCGCAGGCATCGACGATCACCGCGGCGCGATCCGCGCGCGCGATCTTCCAGCAGTTGCGTCCGGCAGCCACCACGGCTTCTGCTTCGCTGCGCGCCATATCACCCTGGTCCCGTTCGCTGGGCGTCAAACGCCCGTCACACGCTTTCGTGCCACAGGCGTAACTTATTTTCGCAGCCGCCGCGCGATTTCCTCATACAGCGCCAATGCGGGGCCCTGGCCCATATCCACGATCCTCGGATCGCTGACCGACGACGCACCCGCCGTGTCGACCAGCAGCGTCGACAGCCCCAGCAGACGTTGGAGCGGCGTCCGCAGGACTGTCACCGTCTGCGCGCTGCGCACGGGCACGATCCACAGCTTGCGGTCCCACCAGCCGCGCTGGACGAACAGCGTGTCGTCGGTCAGCGCATAACGGTGCGAACGGCGTTCGAGGATCGCGCTCCCGACTATGAGCGGAAGCGCGGCGAACCCCGCCAGAGCGAGCGGAACGAAGATCGCGGCAACGCCTATGGCCAGCGTCGGCAGCGCGATGCTCGCCGCGGCCGCCTTCAGGACATGCCGCCGCGACACGCGCTGCAACACGGTGTCGAGCGGCAATCGCAAGCCATTGCCCGCGGCGAGGATGGGGATGATCTCCTGATCGCGGGCGAGCGGCGCGACACTCTGCTTGCCGCCACGCTCGCGGTCATGGCTCAGCGTCTGGAAGAGCAGCTCGGCATAGCCCCAGATCCGTCTGGGCGCGCCGCGCCTGACAAGCGCCAGCTGGATACGCCGCTTGGGAATGACGATCTCGGTGCGCGTGAACAGCCCGCGCTCGCGCCGCATTCCGGCGGGTTCCTCGGTGAGCCGGAACCCGTAATCGCGCGCCAGCGTCCGTACGATTCCGGTAACGACGCCGAGCAGCAAGGCGAGCAGAAGCACCGCCGCGATCATCCCAGGCGTGAAGCGCCCCTGCATCCGGTTCTCGGCGAAACCGATCCAGTGCCCCCAGTCGTCGAGGCGGAAGGGCAGGAAATTCTCGAAGGTCTGGAGCAGCGCGTAGAGGCCGGCAAGATAGAGCAGCGAGAAATTGAACACTCCCGAAAGCAGGACGCGCGGCACTCCCATGGCGAAGAGCACCGGTCCCGAGACGGCATCCGCCGCCTCGATGACTGGCGTCTCTGCCGCCCGGCGCGCGCGCAGCGCGATACGGAGCCGATCCGCCTCCGCTACGCTGAGGCTGTCGAGCGTCCCCTCGTCGCCGCCCGCGCCCCCGGTTTCAATACGCACCTTGGCGAGCCCCAGCAGCCGCTCGAGCGGCCCGCGCTCGATATCGACATCCTGGATGCGCTCGAAGGGGATGCTGCGCCGGT
Organism: Sphingobium sp. FW306-1B-F04DB; assembly: GCF_058781925.1. Lineage (NCBI taxonomy): Bacteria > Pseudomonadati > Pseudomonadota > Alphaproteobacteria > Sphingomonadales > Sphingobiaceae > Sphingobium > Sphingobium sp. FW306-1B-F04DB. The sequence goes on from NZ_JBYSXE010000020.1 coordinate 18,766, forward strand.
TGCGGCTCAACACGCCGCTCTCGATCACGATCTCGTGCACGCCAACCCCGTATCGAAAGCGCGTCCAGCCGATCCAGTTGAGCAGCAGCACCGCCACCCCCGCGATCGCCGCGACCGCGAGGAAATAGCCGATGCCTCCGTCCTTCAGATAGGTGGCCAGCGCGGGCAGGCCGAGCAGCGTCGAGGGCAGGTTCTTGAGGTAGCGCAGCCCGATCGAAAGCGGGTGGAGGTGCCGGTCGGCGATGGTGCCGTCGTTCACGCAAGATCCTGCCGGATATGCGCGCGGATCTCGTCGCGCAGCGCCTCGGCCGTGTCGCGAGAGAGACCGGGCAGCACGACCTCGCTGTTCGCGGTGCCGGCGGTGTGCAGCACCAGTCGCGCTACGCCGAAACTGCGCTCGACCGGGCCCTGCGACACGTCGATATGCTGGACGCGCCCGAAGGGCACCACGGTCTGCACTTCGACCAGCACGCCATGCTTCACGCGCAGCTCGCGATCGTCGGCGGCATAGCCCCAGGCGCGCCAGCGCCGCGCGGGGCTAAACAGCACCGGATAGATCAGCAATAGCGCCACGGGCGCCGCGACCGCCCCCATCGGTACCGGAAGGGCGGTCGAAAGCACCGCGTTGGCAGCCACCGCCAGCGCGAGCGTGACCGCGCCGAAGAGTGCGGCGCGGACGCGCATCACCGAAAGCTGGCCGGGTTCAAGTCCCGTCAATCCCGCCTCCCCTGTTGTCAGGGGAAAGGGTTAGGCGGCGAACAGCTCGGGTTCAAGTGCCATAAGGCTGTCCGCGCCCCCCTCGATCTTGCGGCGGAGTGCGCCCGCGTCGGGCATGATCCGCTCGGCAAAGAAGCGCGCGGTGACGAGCTTGGCCTCGTAGAACTTCGCGTCGCCCGTGCCCGCCTCGATCGCGGTCGCAGCGGCGCTCGCCATGCGCAGCCACATCAGCCCGATCGCGACGATTCCCATGATGTTCATATAGGGTGCCGCGGCCGCGCCGGCATTGTTGGGATTGGCCATCGCATTCTGCATCAGCCACATGGTCGCGGCCTGCAGCTCGCCATTGGCCTTCTCGAGCCGCTCCGCGAAATCCCGCAATTTCTCGTTGCCCTTGGCCGCCGCGACTTCCTGCCCGACCAGCGCGAAGAACGCCTGCACCGCGCGCCCGCCATTCTGCGCGAGCTTGCGGCCCACCAGATCCATCGCCTGAACGCCGTTGGTGCCCTCGTAGATCATCGAGATCCGGGCATCGCGAACATACTGCTCCATGCCCCATTCGCGGATATAGCCATGGCCGCCATAGACCTGCTGGCTGTTGGTCGCGATCTCGTAACCCTTGTCGGTGCCATAGCCCTTGATGACGGGGGTGAGCAGCGAGATCAGGTCATCGGCCGCCTGGCGTTCCTCCTCGGTCTGCGCCTTGTGGCTGAGGTCGACCTGCAGCGCCCCCCAGAGACAGAGCGCGCGCAGCCCCTCGGTCAGCGCCTTGCCCTCCATCAGCATGCGGCGGACATCGGGATGGACGAACAGCGTATCAGCCTTCTGGTCGGGATCGGCAGGACCGGTAAGCGCGCGCCCCTGGCGCCTGTCCTTCGCATATTGCACCGCGTTCTGGAAGGCGACCTCGCCCTGTGAAAGGCCCTGAAGCCCCACGCCGAGCCGCGCCGCGTTCATCATGATGAACATCGCGGCAAGGCCCTTATTCTCCTCGCCGACCATCCAGCCCGTCGCCCCGTCATAGTTCATGACGCAGGTCGAGTTGCCGTGGATGCCCATCTTCTCCTCGATCGAGCCGCAGGTGACCGCGTTGCGCTCGCCCAGCGAGCCGTCGCCGTTGACGAGGAACTTGGGCACGATGAAGAGCGAGATGCCCTTCACATTGTCGGGCGCGGTCGGGGTCTTGGCTAGGACGAGGTGGATGATGTTCTCGGTCAGGTCGTGCTCGCCCGACGAGATGAAGATCTTGGTGCCCGTCACCTTGTAGCTGCCGTCGCCCTGCGGCTCGGCCTTGGTGCGGATCATGCCCAGGTCAGTGCCGGCATGGGGCTCGGTCAGGTTCATCGTCCCGCCCCACTCACCCGAGATCATCTTGGGCGTGTATTTCTCCTTCTGCTCCTGCGATCCCTTGGCGAGAATCGCGGCGACCGCGCCCATGGTCAGGCCGTGATACATGGCGAACGCCATGTTGGAGCTGATCAGATATTCCTCGAACGCGGTCGAGATCACATGCGGCAGGTTCTGCCCGCCGAATTCCTCCGGAGCCGAAAGCGTCGTCCAGCCCGCCTCGATGAACTGGTCATAGGCTTGCTTGAAGCCCTTTGGCGTGGTCACCGAGCCATCGGCATGGCGCGTGCAGCCCTCCTCGTCACCGCTCTGGTTCAGCGGAAACAGCACTTGCGAAACGAACTTGCCGCCTTCGCTCAGCACCGCTTCGACGGTGTCGGGGGTCGCGTTCTCGAAGCCCGGCAGGTTGGAATAGCGGTCGAGACCGATCACCTCGTCGAGGATGAAGCGGGTGTCGCGCACGGGCGCGTTATAGATGGGCATTCAATGTCTCCGGTCCGGAACTGGGGGGTGTTCAGGCTTTGGCGGCCTTTTTGGCCGCAGGCTCGGCTTCGGCTTCCGCCTCGGCCTTCTCGACCATCGTGACAAAGCGCGTCAGCTCGTCGATCTGCGCGTCGATGTCGACGCGCTGCTGCTTGAGCAGCTCGATCCGCGCATTGCATTTCTCGATCGTCACGCGTCGCTGCACGTGGCGGCCATCGCCGACATCGTACAGGTCGATCATCTCGCGGATCTCGCCCAGGCTGAAGCCGACGCGCTTGGCGCGGAGGATCCAGGCAAGCCGCGCGCGATCGCGCTTGGTGTAGATCCGGGTCATCCCGCGCCGCATCGGCGCGATCAATCCCTCGTCCTCGTAAAAGCGCAGCGCCCGCGCGGTGACGTCGAACTCTTCCGAAAGATCCGAGATGCTATAGATATGGCGGTCGCGAACGTCCGGCATATCCAGCGTTGCATGAGTCGATTTATAAGCCATGAGCTGTAGCCTATTTGACGTTCACGTTAACGTCAATAGGGGCGAGCCGGTTGCGGTGGGTCGAACTTTGCCGACCCCCCGAGCGGCAGAAACGGGCGAGACCGGACGGTTACCCGGAAGCTTGTCGTAGAATGGAGCCACCCGCTCAGGCTCGACCGCGCGTAGACGTCCCGATTGGCGCTTAACGAAACCATCGCATCACACCGCTTTCGAAGGGCGTCCAGGCGCCGACGCGGACTCCGGTGGCGCGGAGTGCCGCGCCGGCCCATTCGTTGCAGGTCGTGATCGCATCATAATGGCCGCGCCCTTCATAGAAGATGTCGGCGGGCGTGTAGCCGGGGATCGGCTTGGGGCGGCCCGGCGCGAAGCTCGCGCGGATATAGGTGGAAAGGCGGCGATACTCCTCGGTACTGAGCCTCAGCGGGCGGCGCCAGCGGTCGGGAAAGGGGCGGACGACATGGTCGACATGCACCAGTGTCTCGTCGCTGCCGATCGTCGCGCGGATCACGGTGCGCGCATCGAGATCGGCCCAGGTCGGCGTGTTGAGATAGAACCGTCGCTCGCCCCAGCCAAAGCCGTAATGGTCGCCCGCGTAGCGCGGGTCGGCGAGGTCGTTCGGGGATACCAGCGTTCGCCAGTCTGTTCCTTCGGCAACCACGGGAAGGATGAGGCTGGTGTGGACGCCATTGGTTTCGACATAGATGGTAACGCCCCGCTCCGCTTCGCGCCAAGCGTCATTCACGGGGATCAGCCCGCCGACATAGCCGGCCGCACCATAAGCCAGCGGGGCTGCAGGAATGGCAAGAAGCGTCCATCCCAGCCTCGCGGCAAGACGACGTTTGCGGCGATCGGGAGTTGACTGCGGGGTGTTGTCCGGCACTGAATTTCGCCTCCAACCTCAGCGCCGTTCCACGGGGCACGCTGCAGGGGGACTGCCCCGGACGAACGAATTATGCCTCCCGATAGAGCGAACCGTCCACGATGCGCCGATAGAAGCAACTGCGCTCGCCCGTATGGCACGCGGGACCTGCAGCCTCGGCGATCAGCCACAGCGCATCCTGGTCGCAGTCGATGCGCATCTCCTTCACGCGCAGCACGTTGCCCGAGGTCTCGCCCTTCATCCACAGCGCCTTGCGGCTGCGCGACCAGAAATGCGCGATGCCCGTCTCGATCGTCTTCGCCAGCGCCTCGGCGTTCATATGCGCAAGCATCAGCACCATGCCATCGCCAGCGTCGGTGACGACCGCCGTGATGAGGCCATTGCTATCATATCTGGGATCGAGCGTGGTGCCGGTTTCGCGTAGGTCTGCCATGCACCCCGCATAGACTGCCCGGGCCCCGCGCCTCAACCCTTGCGCAGCGTTTCGATCACGTCTTCCTTGGGCATCGTCGGCCGGCGGCACAGCGCCGGGTCCTCATCTTCCTCGACATCGCCCCATGGGTCGCGGATATGCGCTATCCGCGCGGCCTTTTCGGCGGCGCAGCCCTGTTTGAGCAGCGCTTCGAAAAGCATGTCATCGCTGATCGATGGTCGGTTGGCCTGCGCCATGCTATCTCTCCTGAAACGCACAAACGCTCGGGCGCCTCAAGCGCTCCCGGCAATTTTGTTACAAAAGGGCGACAAAGGCGATGACCGACCCTATATGCGCCCCGAACGCTCCCGAGCGACAGGCGAATCACATGCTCACGACGAACCCGTTTGACGACGACAAGCTGCGCGAAGAGTGCGGCATTTTCGGCATTACCGGCGCTGATACCGCCGCCGCGCTGGTCGCGCTCGGCCTCCACGCGCTCCAGCATCGCGGTCAGGAAGCCGCGGGCATCACCAGCTTCGACGGCGAACATTTCCACACCCACCGTGCTATGGGCCATGTCGCGGGGAATTTCGACCGCGACGAGGTGATCCGTGCGCTGCCCGGCATGGTCGCCTGCGGCCATGTCCGCTACTCCACGACGGGCGAAACCGCGCTCCGCAACGTCCAGCCGCTCTTCGCCGACCTCGCCTCGGGCGGCTTCGCGATCGCGCATAACGGCAACATTTCCAACGCGATGAAGCTCAGGCGCGATCTTGTCCGCCGCGGCTCGATCTTCCAGTCGACCTCGGATACCGAGACGATCATCCACCTCGTCGCGACCTCCACCTACCGGACGCTGCTCGACAAGTTCATCGACGCATTGAAGCAGGTCGAAGGCGCCTATTCGCTGATCTGCATGACCCCCGAGGGCATGATCGCCTGCCGCGACCCGTTGGGCATCCGCCCGCTGGTGATGGGCAAGCTCGACAACGCGTTCATCTTCGCATCCGAAACCGTCGCGCTCGACGTTGTTGGCGCGGAATTCATCCGCAGCATTGAGCCCGGCGAGATCGTTCTCGTGCGCGAAGGCGAGGTCCAGTCGATCCATCCCTTCGACAATGTCGCCAAACGCCCGTGCATCTTCGAGCATGTCTATTTCTCGCGGCCCGATTCGATCGTCGACGGCTCCTCGGTCTATTCGGTCCGCAAGGCGATCGGCGCGCAGCTCGCGATCGAGTCGCCCGTCGATGCCGATCTCGTCATTCCCGTGCCCGATTCGGGCGTCCCCGCCGCGATCGGCTATGCGCAGGAATCGGGGATCCCCTTCGAACTCGGCATCATCCGCTCGCACTATGTCGGCCGCACTTTCATCCAGCCCGGCGACAAGGTCCGCCACCTCGGCGTGAAGCTGAAGCACAACGCCAACCGTGCGCTGATCAACGGCCAGCGCATCATCCTTGTCGACGATTCGATCGTGCGCGGGACGACCAGCCTCAAGATCGTGCAGATGATGCGCGAAGCGGGGGCGTCGGAAGTGCACATGCGCATCGCCAGCCCGCCGACCAGGCACAGCTGCTTCTACGGCGTCGACACGCCCGAGCGCGCCAAGCTGCTCGCCGCGCGGATGCAGGTCGAGGAAATGCGCGACTTCATCCACGCCGACAGCCTCGCCTTCATCTCGATCGACGGGCTCTACAAGGCGCTGGGCGAGGAACGCCGGCACGACATCCGCCCGCAATATTGCGACGCCTGCTTCACCGGCGACTATCCGACGACGCTGACCGATCATGACGATCTGGCGGTCGAGGATCAGTTCCAGCTCCTCGCCGAACGGGTGAACTGACAGCAATGACCGCACCATTGGAAGGAAAACTCGCGCTTGTAACGGGCGCGAGCCGGGGCATCGGCGCGGCGACCGCGGAGGCGCTGGCCGCTGCGGGCGCGCACGTCATCCTGACCGCGCGCACCGCGGGCGCGCTCGAAGAGGTCGAGGACCGCATCCATCAGGCAGGCGGCAGCGCCACGATCGCGCCGCTCGACCTGATCGAGGGGGACAGCATCGCGCGGCTCGCGACCGCGATTTCAGGCCGCTGGGATGCACTCGACGTCCTCGTCCTCAACGCGGCAATGCTCGGCACGCTGACGCCGGTCACGACGATCGACGCCAAGGAATTCAACACCGTGCTCGCGACCAACCTGCTCGCACCGCACGCGCTCATCAAGGCGTTCGATCCGATGCTGCGCAAGAGCGCGTCGGCCAGGCTGATCGCGCTCACCTCGAGCGTCGCGCAGGTCCCGCGTGCCTATTGGGGCGCCTATGGTGCATCCAAGGCGGCGCTCGAAACGCTGGTTGCGGCCTATGGCGAGGAGGTGAAGAACCTGTCCGGCGTTCGTACCGCGATCGTCGATCCGGGTGCGACCGCGACCGCGATGCGCGCCCAGGCCTTTCCGGGCGAAGACCCTATGGCCTTGAAAGGTCCGGAAAAAGTTGCCGAGCGCATCGTCGCGCTTGCCGCCGGCGATTTCGAAACCGGTCACCGCGAGCGCGTTAACTAAATTCTTCAACCCGAATCCAACGAATGAAGAGGATTATCGCGGCTTTCCGTTAAGCAAGGAAATTCACGATGACCTCAACGACGGAAACGACACCCCGCTACCAGATGGCGGCGCAGGAGGATCGTTGCGCGCCACGCGCGGCGGTCAGCATTCCGGCAACGCTCCGTCCTTCGGGCTCGGGTGGCTTCCCGGTGGTGGTGACCGATCTGTCGCTCGCGGGTTTCGCGTGCCAGGCAGTGACGGGCATGAAGCCCGGCACCTTGTGCTGGCTGACGCTGCCCGGCCTCAGCGGGCTTCAGGCCGAAGTCGTGTGGAACAATGGCCAGATGGTCGGCTGCGCCTTTGCGCGACTGCTCAACCAGGCCGTGCTCGAGCTGATCGTCTCGCGCTACCGGATGCCCCAGCCTAGACCTTGATCGGTTCAGGCTGATTCAGCCTGAACCGTGAATCAAGGTCTCAACGTTTTGAATAGAGCCTGATTCACCTTTCGGCGGAAGCGCATTGCGCTTCCACCTCAAACGATCAGGCTCTTGAGGGGCTGAGACCAGCTTCGATCATTGCGGCGCGGCGTCCGCCGCCGCGCTGATCCGCCGGACGAACGCCATGCGTTCGGCGCCCAGCGTTCGATCGGTCGCCTTGGGCCAGGCGCCCGACATCACCACGACCAGCTTGCGCGCGCGGTCGACATGGATCAGCTGGCCGAATATGCCCTGCGCCTGAAACGTGCCATCGGCATTGGTCCACCATTGATAGCCATAGCCCGATCCCGGCCGCCCGGTCTGGGCCTGCGCGCCGGTCGCAGCGGCGAACCAGCCTTCAGGCACGACGCGCTTGCCGCGGATAACCCCATCGTTGAGCACGAACTGCCCGATCCGCGCATAATCGTGCAGGCTCGCCGACAGGCAGCAGCCGCCGATATCCTGCCCGCCCGCGTCGACCATCCAGAACAGGTCGCGCTCCATGCCGAAGGGCTTCCAGATCTTTTCCTCGGTATATTGCGCCAGCGTCTTGCCCGTCGCCTTGGTGACGAGCACGCCGATCAGATTGGTCTCGCCCGTCTTGTAGACCCATTTGGTGCCGGGCGCGGCCTCGCGCGGCAGCTTCTTCAGATAGGCGATCGTCTGGTCGACGCCGGGCTGCGGCGGATCCTTGTACATCGAGGCGACGTCCGAATTGGGATCGGTATAGTCCTCGTTCCACCTGACGCCCGAGGTCATGGTGAGCAGCTGCTTCACGCTCACGCCCTCATAGGCGCTGCCCGCAAGCTCGGGGATGTAGCGCGTCAACGGATCGTCTACCGACTTGATGTAACCATCCGCCACCGCGGCGCCGACAAGCGTCGAGGTCAGCGACTTGGCGACCGAAAACGAGGTGTAGCGCCCGGCGCCCGAATAGCCGCGCGCATAGCGTTCGAGCCGGATCCTGCCGTCCTGGAGCACGAGCAGCCCCGCGACATTATGCGCCGCCATGTGCGCGCCCACGGGATCGCCGGGCCCGAAATCGAGCGGCGCCCCCTTGCCCAGCCGATAGGGTTTCGCGGACGCCTTGGCGACGTCTCCCGGAAACAGCTTCTCCATATGCGGAAAGTTGGCGTCGCGCTGTTCCTGGCTCCAGAACAGGATCTCTGCCCCCGCCTGGCGCAGCTGGTCCGCGTTGTTCCCCGTCACCTTGACCGGCGCCGTGGCGCAGCCGGCAAGCAGCATCGCGGGCAGCGCCCACGCGAACATCACCTTCACTTTCACAATCCCCTCCCTGTCCTATGCCGGTTTGACGAGCGTGACCTGCGCGACATCGATCCCCTGTCCGCGAAACCCGCCCTCGCAATACATCAGATAATAGCGCCACAGATCGACGAAGCGCGCGTCGAAACCGCTCGGCAGCCGCCCGGCCTCGACCACCGCGTCGAAATTCTCGCGCCAGCGTTTGAGCGTTTCGGCATAATGCAGGCCGAAGGACTCGCGGTCACGCCATTCGAGCCCGATCCGCTCGGCCAGCGCGCGGAAACGATTTTCGGACAACAGCATCCCGCCCGGAAAGATATAGGTCTGGATGAAATCGGCACTCGCCGCATAGCCTTCGAAAATATCGTCGGCGATCAGGATATACTGGATCGCGGCGCGTCCATCGGGCTTGAGCAGCCGGTGGATCGCCGCAAGATAGTCGCTCCAATATTGCTGGCCCACCGCCTCGACCATCTCGACGCTGGCGAGGGCGTCATATTGACCCCGCGCATCGCGATAATCGACGAGCTCGAAGCGCGCGCGCTCCTGCAAGTCGGCGGCCGCGATACGCTGTTCGGCATAGAGCTTCTGGCGCGGCGAGAGCGTGATCCCGGTGACCAGCGCGCCATGATCTCGCGCCGCGGTCTCGGCGAGCGCGCCCCATCCCGACCCGATCTCGATCAGCGTGTCGCCGGGCTTGAGCCGGAGCCGGCCGAGCAGCGTCGCGATCTTGCGCGCCTGCGCCTGTTCCAGCGGTTCGGCGGGCGAAATCGGCTCGGCGAAGCGCGCGCTCGAATAGGTCATGCTGTGATCGAGCCACAGCGCATAGAATTCGTTGCCCAGATCGTAGTGGAATTCGATATTGCGCCGTGCGCCGGTGCGGCTGTTGCGCCGGAGCCAGTGCTGCAGCTTGACCAGCGCGCGGAATATGCCGTTTGCGCGGCCTGCATTGCCCAGCCTCGTACGATTGCGCATGAACAGGTCGAACAGCAGCACCGGGTCGGGGCTCGTCCATTCGCCCCGCACCCACGCGTCGTACCAGCCGACCGAGCCCGAGCGCGCAAGCCGGAGCAGCGCGGTCCAGCTGCGCAGTTCGACTTCGGCGACGGGTCCCGGGCCCCGCCCGCCGAGGACGCGGCGCGAACCGTCGGGCAAGCGCGTCTCGATCCCGCCCTCATCGAGGCCCGCATCGATCCGGTCGAGAACGCGTCGAAATCCGCGCGCGAACAGCCCCGAGAGCCAGCCGCTGCCCAGCGCCCGCGCCCCCGCGGTCCGAACGAAGTGATGCCCTCCTTCAGGCAGTTGCACGTCCATGATCGCAATCCTTACGCAAGCGAAAGCTTTGCGCAACTTTCCATCGCGATCACTCGACGCGCGGCTGTTTTTCGACCTGCCAGGTCTGCCCCCTGGCGACAAGCTTCTGCAGGTCCGCCGCCTTGCCTTCCGAGGCGTGCGCGTTCTGCGCGATCACCGCCTCTTCGAAGCTCGGGCGCGGATCGTCGTAGAGCACGCCCAGCGCCATCGGGAAGGCGCCAAAGGGCAGTTCGACGAGCATATGCGCAACCGAGCGGTTGGCGATGTCATGCACCTGCACGCCCGCCGCCTGCCAGTCGCCCTCGACGACATCGACGATCTCGAGATGGAGATGGTCGAGATTGAGCCTGAGCCCCTTGGTGCCGTTCGCGAACAGCATCGGCTGGCCATGTTCGAGCCAGAGCTGGCCCTCCGGTGCGTTGGCCTTTTCGGTAAAGGGCGCGAACACGTCGTCATTATAGACGATGCAGTTCTGGAAGATTTCGATGAACGCCGCGCCCTTGTGCGCGTGCGCGGCCTTGAGCACTTCGGGCAGCTTCTTGTGGACGTCGATCCCGCGCGCGACGAAGCGCGCACCCGAGCCGAGCGCGAAGGCGCAGGGACTCGCGGGCCGGTCGACCGATCCGAAGGGGGTCGAGGGCGAGCGCGTCCCGATCCGCGAGGTCGGCGAATATTGCCCCTTGGTGAGCCCGTAGATCTCGTTGTTGAACAGCAGGATCTGGCAATCGAGATTGCGACGGAGCAGGTGCATGGTGTGGTTGCCGCCGATCGAAAGCGCATCGCCGTCGCCGGTGATGATCCAGACGTCGAGGTTCGGATTGGCGAGCTTCACCCCCGTCGCCACCGCGGGCGCGCGGCCGTGGATCGTGTGGAAGCCGTAGGTTTCCATGTAATAGGGAAAACGCGACGAACAGCCGATGCCGGAAATGAAGACGGTATCCTCTGGGCGAACGCCCAGTTCTGGCATAGTCCGCTGAACCGCTTTCAGAATGGCATAGTCGCCGCAGCCGGGGCACCAGCGGACCTCCTGGTCGCTTTCCCAGTCCTTCGCGGTGCCGATCTTGGTCATTTCGTTCATGGCTTGATCCCACGCAGATCGTCACCCTGAACTTGTTTCAGGGTCCATGCGGACGCTGCCGCGAGGCGGAGAGATGGATGCTGAAACAAGTTCAGCATGACGAAAGTGATCACCCTAACGCCTCCTCGATCGCCGCTTCGATCTCCGCGATGCGGAAGGGCTGACCGCTGATCTTGTTGAGGGGCTGCGCGTCGACCAGATACTGGTCGCGCAACACCGTCTTGAACTGCCCCGTGTTCATTTCGGGGACGAGGATCCTGTCATAACCCTTTAGCAAGTCACCAAGATTGCGCGGCAATGGCCAGATGTGGCGGACATGGATATGGGCAACGTCCCTGCCCTTTGCGCGCTGGCGGCGTACTGCCTGATGGATCGGGCCGAAGGTAGAGCCCCAGCCGACAATGGCGAGCTTGCCGCTCGCCTCGCCCAGCGTCACCTCCTGCTCGGATACATGCTGCGCAATGCCGAGCACCTTGTCGCGGCGGATCTCGGTCATCGCTTGGTGGTTGGCGGGCGCATAGTCGATATGGCCGGTGTCGACCGCCTTCTCGATGCCGCCGATGCGATGCATCAGTTCGGGGGTACCCGGCTTGACCCATGGCCGCTTGAGCTTGCCGTCGCGCGCATAGGGCTTGAAGCCGTCGGCGGGCGCTTCCGTCATGAAGTCTACCGCGAAGGGCGCATAGCCCCCCATGTCGGGCACCTTCCAGGGTTCGGCGGCATTGGCGATATAGCCGTCGGTCAGCAGCATGACAGGGGTCATGAACTGCACCGCGATCCGCACCGCCTCGATCGCACAGTCGAAGGCGTCGGCGGGGGAGCGCGCTGCGATCACGGGCATCGGCGCGTCGCCGTTGCGACCATAGACCGCCTGATAGAGATCGGACTGCTCGGTCTTGGTCGGCAGGCCCGTCGAGGGGCCGCCGCGCTGCGAATTCACGATCACCAGCGGCAGCTCCGTCATGATCGCAAGCCCGATCGCCTCGGTCTTCAATGCAATCCCCGGCCCGGATGACGAGGTGACACCAAGCGACCCCGCATAGGCCGCACCGATCGCGCTCGCGATCGCGGCAATCTCGTCCTCCGCCTGGAAGGTGGTGACGCCATATTCCTTCAGGCGCGAGAGATGGTGCAGGATCGCCGAAGCCGGCGTGATGGGATAGCCGCCGAAGAACATCGGCAGGTTGGCGAGCTGCGCGCCCGCCACCAGCCCGAGCGAGATCGATTCCGCACCGGTTACGGTGCGGTACAGCCCGGGCTCGACAGGAGCGGCCGCGATATGATGCTGCTTCATGGGACCGCCCAGCTCGGCGGTCTCGCCATAGGCGTGGCCCGCGTTGAGCGCGGCGATATTGGCCTCGGCCAGCTCGGGTGCCTTGGCGAACTTGGTATGCAGCCAGTCGACGATCGGCTTGCGGTCGCGGTCGAACATCCAGAGCGCGAGCCCCAGCGTCCACATATTCTTGCAGCGCAGCGCTTCCTTGTTGCCGAGCCCGAATGGCTTCACCGCATCGAGCGTCAGCTGCGAGATGTTGAAATGGACGAGCTGCCACTTGGCTAGCGTGCCATCCACGAGCGGATTGGCGTCATAGCCCGCTTTCGCGAGGTTGCGCGGCGAGAACTCGCCCTCGTCGGCGATGATGAGCCCGCCGGGCTTGAGCACGCCCACGCTCATCTTGAGCGCCGCGGGGTTCATCGCGATCAGCACATCGGGCGCGTCGCCTGCGGTCTCGATCGAGGTCGATCCGAAATTGATCTGGAACGCCGAAACGCCAAAGGTCGTGCCCTGCGGCGCGCGGATCTCGGCGGGGAAATCGGGGAAGGTCGCAAGGTCGTTTCCGGCGAGTGCGGTCGACAGCGTGAACTGCCCGCCGGTCAATTGCATGCCGTCGCCGCTGTCGCCCGCAAAGCGCACGACCACGGCCTCAGGCGCGGGGTGTGAGGATGCCTCTTCCGGGCTTACCTCGTGGACGGCAGATGCCATAAGCGATCGTCCTTCCTGTCTCTCTCCAGAACCATGCTAGGCGCGTAATGCTCCCGCCGCAAAGCAGAAAACGCATCATCCGCCGGCATGGCCCGCTGCCAGCGACAGCATCGCCGCGACATGCCGGCGGGCGATCGCCATGCGGTCGTCGCCATAACCCCCGCCGAGTGCGCTCGCGATCGGGATACCGCGTCGCCCCGCCTCGCGCCCGACGAAGCGGTCGCGCGCCGCAAGCCCCGCATCGGTCAGCGAAAGCCGCCCCAGCCGATCGTCCTGATGCGGATCGACGCCGGCCTGATAGAGGATCAGATCGGGCGCAAAGCCGTCGATGATTCCGGGCAGGTGCTGCACAAGCGCCCCCAGATATGCGTCGTCGCCGGTACCGTCGGCCAATCCGACATCGAGTGTCGAGCGCGCCTTGCGTGCGGGGAAGTTCTTTTCGGCATGGATCGAGAAGGTTGCGATCTCGGGATGGCCGGCGAGCAGTGCGGCGGTACCGTCGCCCTGATGCACGTCGCAATCGACGATCAGGATGCGGCGCGCATCACGCTCGTCGATCAACCGACGCGCTGCGACCGCCAGATCGTTGAACACGCAATAGCCCGCGCCCGTATCGTAGAGCGCGTGATGGCTTCCTCCGGCGGCATTGGCGGCATGGCCGTGCTCCAGCGCCAATCGGGCTGCCAGCCAGGTTCCTCCCGGCGTCAGCTGGGCGCGCCTCGCCACGCGGTCGCTCACCGGAAAGCCGATCCGCCGTGCCTTGTCGGGCGGTACGCGCAGTTCGATCACCTCGGCAACATAATCGGGGCAGTGCACGGCCTCGATGCGCTCGCGCGGCATCGGCTCTGGCTGGTGGATGCGGTGCGCCGCGCCGCTCTCCTCCAGCGCCGTCATCACCAGCCCGTACTTGTCCCACGGAAAGCGCGATCCGGAAGGCGCTGGTGTCTTGTAATCGGGATGATGGACGACGTGCAGCACAGTCCCTAATTAGGGATCAGGCCTCGAAGAGCCAATGTCTGCAGGAGAGTCATGTGAACGACTTCTATACCCGTCCCGACACCCAAGCCTTTCTGACCTTCCTGAACGCATTGCCGGGGCCACGCATGCACGAACTCTCCCCGCCCGAAGCGCGGCAGGCGATGCGCGCGATGCGCGACATCGCCGATGCGCCGCTCGGCGAACTCGCGGTGATCCGCGACCTGGCGATCGACGACCCCGCCGGTCCCATCCCTGCCCGCCTGTTCGATGTGCGCGAAAACCGCGTGCCGGGGCCGGCCATGGTCTTCTTCCACGGTGGCGGCTGGGTGATCGGCGATCTCGAGACCCATGCCCCCTTCTGCGCCGAGGCGGCGCGTCTGCTCGACCTGCCCGTGATTGCGATCGACTATCGCCTCGCCCCCGAACATCCCTGGCCCGCCGCGCCTGATGATTGCGAGGCCGCGGCGCGCTGGGTCGCATCGAGCCCCGCCGCGCTGGGCCGTGCGGTGACCGGCCTGATCCTCGCGGGCGACAGCGCGGGCGGGAACCTGACCATCACCACCGCCATGGCGCTGCGCGATGCGCCCGCGCAGGTGCCGGTGATCGCGCAATTCCCGATCTATCCTGCGACCGACTTCTCAAAGCCCTATGAGAGCTACGAAAAATTCGCCGAAGGTCGCTTGCTGACGCATGAAGCGATGGAATGGTTCGGCAACAACTATGCCGCCGACGTCAATCATGTCCGCGCCTCGCCGCTGCTTGGCGACGTGGCGGGGCTACCGCCGGCACTGGTGCTGACCGCGAGCCTCGACCCGATCCGCGACCAGGGCCGCGCCTATGCCGGCGCGCTCGCGGCCGCGGGCGTGTCGGTGATCTTCCGCGAAGCCAAGGGCAATATCCACGGCTTCATCAACCTCGCCAGGGGAATCCCGTCTTCGGTGGGCGACATCGCGGGCGCATTGCGCGCGCTCAAGGATCTCGTCTCGGAAGCCGAGGCGGGCCGGGTTATGGAACAGGCTGCTGCTGAATGACCGACCCCAACGACCTGCCTTACCGTCCCTGTGCCGGCGTGATGCTGCTCAATGCAGAGAACCGCGTCTTCGTCGGCCAGCGGCTCGATTCGACGCTGGAGGCATGGCAGATGCCACAGGGCGGCATCGACGAGGGTGAGGATGCCGAAACCGCGGCGCTGCGCGAGATTGGCGAGGAGACCGGAATTGATATCGGCCTGATCCGCATCGTCGCGCGTTCGCGTGAGGAGCTTTACTATGACCTTCCGCCCGAGCTGATCGGCAAGGTCTGGAAGGGGCGCTATCGCGGCCAGCGCCAGCGCTGGTTTCTCGCGCGCTTCACGGGCACCGATGCCGATGTGAACATCGCCACCGCGCATCCCGAGTTCCGCGCATGGAAGTGGGCGGATCCCAATGAGCTGGCGCAGCTGATCGTGCCCTTCAAGCGCAAGCTCTACGAAGACATCGTCGCGGAATTCGCGCCCTATCTGGAAACCGCCAGCTGACGCCCTGTCGTCGTCCGGCATCGGAAATTCGCATGACCACAACCCTGAACGAAGATCGGCGTGCGCAGACGCTGACCGACTATGCGGTCCTCGACACGCCGCCCGAGGATGGATTCGAGCAGGTGGTCGAATTCGCCGCTGCACTTTGCGAAGCGCCCATCGCGCTCATCTCCTTCGTGGGACGCGAGCGTCAGTGGTTCAAGGCGCACCGCGGCCTCGACATGCGCGAGACGCCGCGCGAGGTCTCGTTCTGCGCGCACGCCATGCTCGGCCAGGCGACGATGATCGTGCCTGACGCGCGCGACGATCCGCGTTTCGCCGATAACGCGCTGGTAACGGGGGCGCCGGGAATCCGCTTCTATGCTGGTGCGCCGCTGGTGTCGCCCGAAGGCGTGCCGCTCGGTTCGCTGTGCGTGATCGACACCGCGCCGCGCGCGGGGTTGACCGCGCTCCAGCAACAGGGTCTTGACGTGCTGGCAGCACAGGTGATGGCGCTGCTCGAGGCGCGGCGGCGCGTGCGGCTGATCGAGGAACGTGACCGACGCCTCGCCGAAAGCGAGCACAAGTTCCGCGTCCTCGCCGACACCATGCCGCAGATGATCTGGTCGACACTGCCCGACGGTCACAACGACTATTTCAACGCGCGCTGGTACGAATATACGGGCACCGTCCCCGGAGAGACCGACGGCGAACGTTGGGACAAGGTGCTTCATCCCGATGACCGTGATCGCACCTGGGCCATGTGGCGGCAGTCGCTCGCCACCGGGGAACCTTACGAGATCGAATATCGCATGTGGCACCATAGCGGCGAATATCGCTGGGCGCTTGGCCGCGCGCTGCCGATGCGCGATGCCGAGGGCCGGGTCATCCGCTGGTTCGGCACCTGCACCGACATCCACGAAGCGCGCCTGGCCGCCGAACAGCGCGACCTCATCGCGCACGAGCTCAGTCACCGTATAAAAAACATCTTCGCCGTAATCGCCGGCCTCATCAACCTGTCAGCACGCACCCGTCCCGAGCTGCGCGATATGGCCGAAGACCTCCGGACGCGGGTGCTGGCGCTGGGCCGCGCGCACAATTTTATCCGTCCGCACGGCGGCGGGCTGCTGCAGGACGGTGAACATACCCGGCTTCACGGGCTGCTCGACGAACTGTTCAGCCCCTATAATGACGGCGACCGACCGCGCGTCCGCATCGCCGGCGCCGATCCAGCTATTGATGACCGTTCGGCCACCCCGCTCGCGTTGCTCTTCCACGAGCTTGCCACCAATGCCGCCAAATATGGGGCGCTTTCGGGAAGTGACGGGTGGGTGACGGTCGATGTCGCCGCCGATCGCAACGATTGCGTGATCGACTGGCGCGAAATTGGCGGCCCTGCCATCGCGCAGGCGCCCCAATTCAAGGGCTTCGGGTCGAGGCTGATCGAGCTGAGCATCGGTGGCCAGCTTCATGGCACGATCGACAAGGCCTGGGAACGCGACGGCCTGCGCGCGCGGATCGCCATTCCGATGGAATCGCTCGCGCGGAAATAGTCCCTGGCGTCAGTTGAAAAGGTGCAGTTCGCGCGGGGGCTTCGCGCCGCATTTCGTCAGATAGTCGATCGTCGCGCCGATGCACCGATCGGAGAACGGCTTGGCCATAACCCCGGTCGCGCCTTCGACGCCGGCACCCAGTTGCGCAGGATTGGCAGTGACGAACACGACCGAAACGCCGTGATCCATCGCGAGCGTCCGCCCTATCGCGGGGCCCGTGCGGCCGTCGCGCAGATTGATGTCGACCAGTGCGAGATCGACCTGATCGGCATAGCGCATCGCCGTGCGGCTGTCGGCAGCGATCGCGACCACCTCGATCCCCTGCGCCTCAAGCGCGCTCTCGATATCGAGCGCAACGAGAATCTCGTCCTCAACGATCAATGCACGCCGACACATTCTGAAAATGACACTCTTGTTACGACCGCCCACACAAATGCGCGAAAGCTGTTTTGTATCCCTTCGCCGCGTTTTGTATGACTTTTTCGTGCCGCGGGGTTGCCAAGAGCGGCCGGGGGCTGAATATGGCGCACCGTCACCATCCCGTTCATGATGTTGGAAAGATGCGCGTTCCTGCAGCCCCCCTTGTTGCACTGACGGCCATGACAGCGCTGGCATCTCCGGCATGGGCGATGCCCGATCCGGCGCGCGTCATGCTCGACGCTGCGATCGCCGAGGGCAACGAGGCCGAGATCGCAACCATCGCCAAATATGCGGAAAAGACATGGCCCGATTCTGCCGCCGAAATCCGCGCGCGCGTTGATTCATGGCGTGCCGAGCGGCTCGCCGCAACCAATCCCTCCGCACCGGTCGTCCCGCTCGTCGAAAGCGCAAAGGCCGAGACCAAAGAGGTCGAACCCCCGCCCCCACCCTGGAAGGGCAAGGGCGAGCTTGGTGGCTATTATGCCAAGGGCAATTCGGACTATTTCGGGGTCAGCGCCGGGGTTTCGCTCAAGCGCGAGGATCCCGTCTGGCGCCACGCCTTTGTCGCGCAGGCGGACTATCAGGAGAATGACGGCAAGACGACACGCGAACGCTATCTCGTGTCATATCAGCCCAATTACCGCTTCAATCCGCGCACCTATATCTATGGCCTCGCGCAATACGAGCATGACCGCTTCATCGGCTATGACAGCCGTTATGCGCTTTCCGCCGGGATCGGTTATCGGACGCCCGATGGCAAGCCGCTCAGCGTCGAGCTGGAAGCGGGGCCGGCCTATCGCTTTACCGAATTCACAGACGGCGGGGCGGAGTCGTCGGCGGCCGGCCGCGGTTCGATCAGCCTTGAATGGAAGATCGCGCCATCGCTGACCTTCAACCAGAACGCAGCGGTCTATGTCGATTCGCTCAACAGCACGATCAACGGCACGAGCGCGTTCAATGCCAAGGTCTATGGTCCGCTCTCGGCGCGGCTCAGTTACAATGTGCAATATGAAAGCGACCCGCCCGTAGGCCGCGAGACGACCGATCGGCTGAGCCGGGTTTCGCTCATCTACGATTTCTGAACGGGGGGTTCACCCCGAAGCCTTCGCTCACTAGAAGCACCGGATGACCACATTATCCGATGCCGAACGCGCAACGATCGAAGCAGCGCAGGATGCGCCGATGCTTGCGCAGGTCGAGCGATGGTCGACGATCAACAGCGGCACGCGCAATCTCGACGGGCTGGCGACGATGGCGGGGCTGCTGACCGACGCCTTTGCCGCGCTGCCCGGCGATCTCGAGCTGGTCGAGCCCGCCCCGGTCGAAAGCGTGGCGGCGGACGGATCGGTCACGACGCTCGCGCATGGCAGCCATGTGCATCTGAAGGTGCGCGCCGACGCTCCTGTCCAGATGCTCTTCACTGGACACATGGACACCGTCTTTGCCCTCGATCACCCCTTTCAGGCGCTGAACTGGCGCGAGCCCGGCGTGCTCAACGGTCCCGGCGTCGCCGACATGAAGGGCGGGATCGCCGTGATGCTCGCCGCGCTGCGCGCGATCGAGGCGTCTCCCGCGGCCGCGCGGATCGGCTATGAGGTGGTGCTCAATTCGGACGAGGAAACGGGCTCGGCCGCGTCCGCCGCGCTGATCGCGAGCGCCGCACGCGGCAAGGTCGCCGCGCTCACCTATGAACCGGCGGCGCTTCCCGATGGCACGCTTGCGGGCGCGCGCGGGGGTAGCGGCAATTTCTCGGCGGTGATCACGGGCCGCAGCGCGCATGCCGGTCGCAATCCGGAGGACGGGCGCAACGCGATCGTCGCCGCGGCCGACCTTGCGCTTCGCCTCAAGCGGGCAGTTGCGCCGGGCCTTGCGGTCAATCCGGCTAAGATCGATGGCGGCGGGCCGAACAATGTCGTGCCCGACCACGCGGCGCTGCGCGTCAATTTCCGCCCCGCGACGCCCCAGGACGAAATCGCGGCGCGGGCACTGCTCGACCGGCTGATCGCCGAGATTGTGGCCGAGCATGAGGTCCATATCCACCTGCACGGTGGCTTCGGCCGCCCGCCCAAGCCCTTCGATGCCAAGGCGGAAAGGCTGTTCGGTCTGGTCAGGCAGGCCGGTGCCGACCTTGGCCTCAGCATCGGCTGGAAGACATCGGGCGGCGTGTGTGACGGCAACAACATCGCCGCCTGCGGCGTGCCGGTGGTCGACACCATGGGGGTGCGCGGCGGCGCGATCCATTCCGCCGACGAATATCTGATCGCGGATTCGCTGCCCGAACGCGCGGCGCTGTCCGCGCTCACCATAATGAGAATAGCCGAGAGGGGAATGATTTGAGCTTCCGGATGAGAGCGGCGCACGAAGGCGACCTGCAGCATCTCTACGAAATGGCGAAACTGACGGGCGGCGGATTCACCAACCTGCCGCCCGACAAGAAGTCACTCGCCGCCAAGCTGGAGCGCTCGGCAGGGGCTTTCCAGCGCGACGATGACGCGCTTGGGGACGACCTGTTCGTGCTCGTCCTTGAGAATACTGAGACGGGCGAGGTGCGCGGCACCTGCCAGATCTTCTCGCAGGTCGGCCAGCGCTGGCCCTTCTATTCCTATCGCATCGGCACGCTGACCCAGCACAGCGAGGAACTGAGGCGTACCTTCCGCGCGGACATGCTGACGCTCTCGACCGACCTCGAGGGGGTGAGCGAAGTGGGCGGCCTGTTCCTGCATCCCGGGGAGCGGGCGGGCGGGCTTGGCCTGCTGATTGCGCGCAGCCGCTACCTCTTCATCCGTGAACATCGCGCGCGCTTCGCCGACCGCATCCTCGCTGAACTGCGCGGCGTGATCGACGAGGCGGGCGGATCGCCCTTCTGGGACGGGCTTGCGGGCCGCTTCTTCGGGATGAATTTCCAGGACGCGGACCAGTTCAACGCGGTCCATGGCAACCAGTTCATCGCCGACCTGATGCCCAAGCATCCGATCTACACCGCAATGCTCCCCGAAAGCGCACGCGCGGTGATCGGTATTCCCCATCCCAGCGGCCGCGCCGCGATGCGGATGCTCGAGAACGAAGGCTTCGCCTTCGAGAATTATATCGACATTTTCGACGGCGGCCCGACGATGACCGCGCGCACCGACGCGATCCGCTCGATCCAGGAAGCCGAGGATTCGGAGATTGTCGCGATCGGCAGTGAAGGCGGCGAAAAGGTGCTCGCCGCGCACGGTCGGCTGGCCGATTACAGGGCGACCTATGCCTTTATCGAGCGCCATGAAGGTGGCGGCATCGCGATCGATGCCGAGGGTGCGGCGGCACTGGGCGTCGGTATCGGCGACACGATCGCGCACGTGGCGCGCTGGTAGCACGGCTTTCAAACGGAGTTCTGAATGTCGCTCAGGGAAATCAATTTCGACGGCATCATTGGACCGAGCCACAACTATGCGGGCCTCAGTCTCGGCAACCTTGCCTCGGCGAAGAACGCCGGCCATCTCTCGCAACCGCGCGCCGCGGCGCTGCAGGGGCTCGCCAAGATGCGCGCCAATATCGCGCTCGGACTGACACAGGGCATCCTCCTGCCGCATGACCGCCCCGATACCGACTGGCTCGACAGCCTCAGCACCGATTTCGACACCGCCGAACCGCATGTCCGCGCCTGTTCCTTCTCCGCTTCTTCGATGTGGGCCGCCAACGCCGCGACGGTATCGCCGGCGCCCGACACAACCGACGGCAAGTGCCATCTCACGGTCGCCAATCTTGTGACGATGCCGCACCGCAGTCATGAATGGCCCGGCACGCTCGCACAGCTTCGCCTGGCTTTCGCAGGCACCGCGTTCGCGGTCCATGGCCCCGTTCCGGCGCCATTTGGCGATGAAGGCGCGGCCAATCACATGCGGCTCTGCGCAAGCCATGACGAGCCCGGAGTCGAGGTGTTCGTCTATGGCAGGAGCGGTGGCCCCTACCCAGCGCGCCAGCATATCGAGGCGTCGAAGGCCGTCGCGCGTCGCCACTGGCTCGACATGGAACGCACGCTTTTTGTCCAGCAGTCGGAAGAAGCGATCGCCGCGGGCGCCTTCCACAACGATGTCGTCGCGGTTGCCAATGAACGCGTGCTCTTCACGCATGAAAACGCCTTTGCGGACAAGGAAGGCTTCTATGCCGACCTGCGCCGCCTGATGCCCGAGGTGGAGATCGTCGAGGTGCCTGCAGCCCGCGTCAGCCTGGCCGAAGCGATCACCTCCTATCTGTTCAACGCGCAGCTGGTGAGCCTGCCCGGTGCCGGCGGCATGGCGCTCGTCCTCCCTACCGAGGCGCGCGACACGCCCGCGGTCTGGGAATGGCTGCAGGAACATGTCGCAGGCAACGGCCCGATCCGTCGGCTCGAACCCGTCGATGTCCGCCAGTCGATGGCCAATGGCGGCGGCCCTGCCTGCCTGCGGCTGCGCGTGGTCTGCGATCCCGCCACCGTGGACCCACGCTTCCTGGTGGACGAGGAGAAGCTGCGGCGGATCGAGGGGGTCGTAGCGACGCATTGGCCCGAGACGATCGATGCCGGCGCGATCAATTCGTCTGCGCTCGTCGATCGGGTGCGCACCGCACGGCGCGCGCTGCTCGAGGCGCTCGATCTGGCAGAGCTGGGCTGAACCGCTGTCGGATTAACTTACAGATAACCATGATCGTTAAGAAATTGGTCCGGGAATCCGGGACTGGCCCGCCCCTTGCTTTAGTTTTGGCATGTGGACCCGGATCAAGCGCCTTTTCGTCATCAAGACCCGTTTCGAAGCCTGCCTTATCATCTACGCGCTCTCGCTGGGCGCGATGGAGCGCGGCAAGCACTATCTGACGCAGTTTCCAGGATATGGCGGCTATCTGCTGTGCCTTGCCTGCACTGGCGCGGTGTTCATGGCGGGGGCGATGATCTTCGACGCGCTCGCCGCCAAGCGCGCCGCCACCATGTCTGGCTCAGGCGTCAGTCCGCAACACCCATAGCACCGCCGCCGTCGCAGCGGCCGCTCCGCCGACAAGGAAAAGCGCCGGGACCGCCATTGCGATCCCGACGCCGAATGCGAAAAAGGCCGTGCCGGCAAGCAGCGCGATGATCGCGTCAGCCCGTTGTTTCACGGTGCCGGCACAGGCTCAGCAGCCGTCGCCGACGCCCAGCGCGCCGCCGATCACGCCGCCCAGGGCACCGCCCAGCCCGCGCTTCTTCTTGCACTTCTTCTGCGGCTGCGCCTCGCCCGAGTCATCCGTGGCCGCCGACATCTCGCCCATATCGGGCCCGCCGATCATCCACATCGTCGTCGAGCGGAAGCGGACCCGCGTCGTCCATTCGAGCTTCCATGGCGTCGCAGCATTTGCCGGACGCGGCGGATAGGCGAAATTGGCCTCGGGGCCATAGGCGTTGAGGTTGGACATCAGGAATCCCGATGCCGCCGCCTTGACCTCGGCGGGGATGGTGCAGCTTGTCTGCGTCGGGGGCATCACCACCTTTTCGGTGATCAGGCGCCGCACGGTCTCGGGGGGCAGCCAATCCCACAGCCCGCCGCCGAACTCGCGTGTAGCCGAGGACGACCACCACACGAAATCACCCGAATTGCCGCCATCGCTCTTGGCGCCCACCGCCCAGGCATAATAGCCGGTCGCGCCGGTGACGGCATTCCAGCTGATATTGGTCGCGCCCGCCTGTTCGCTCGCGCGGCCAACGATGCCCGGCATATAGTCCTGCGCGAGGCTGAACTTGATCTCGGGCGTGTAGTTGCCGGCGATGCGGTGTTCGCCGAGGAGCGACGAGCCCTTGCCGGGCTGTTGGCCACCCTTGGCATTGGGCCAGTGGCCGAAAGTCTTGCTGTTCGACGAACTGGGGCCGTAGTCGACTGGCACACGCGTCGAGAAGAGGTTGGGCGGCATCTGCCCCGCGGCCAGCTTGGCGAAATCGATGATCACGGGCTGGCCCGGCCCCGCCTTCGCGCCGCACCCCCAATAGAGCAGCAACCGTCCCTTGGGGCGCTCATAGGATTGGGGCGGCGTTTCCGACGTCCCGCCAGTGGGCGTGATGAGCGGCAGCGCCTTGCCCATCCTGGCGGCGTCGGGCGGGAAGTGATCGGCCTTGGGTGCGCCCGGCGTGGCAGCGTTGCGCGAGCCGAGCCGCAGTTCGACAGTGTGCATCTCGCGATTCGAGGCCCCGCCGCCCATCATCATGCTGATGGCACTGCTGGCGCCGCCCTGCATGCCCGCCATGCCAGTCGTCGTGCTGACGTTCATGACATAGCGCGCGATCGGCGGCGTGCTCGCCGTCTTTTGGGCAATGCCGGGGCCGAAGGCGATCCAGCTCCCCGTCAGCGCGACGCCCGAAATCAGTGCAATTCGTGTGTACCGGTTCATGCAAAGCTCCCTGAAATCTGCGCGACCCGGCCGTGTTTCCAGCACGATGTTGTATCTGCGTAACTACTGGACCGCGTGCCCCTCCGCAATGCGCCAGCGCACAGCTGCGCCGGTGTGCGCAATTTTTCCCGATGGCGGGATGATTTTCAGCCCAGGCACGACGTGGATGCGACCAAGACGCCTTTGCTTGACAGCTAGCCCCTGAAAGGCGCATTTAGAACATAACAGGAACATTGATGAGAGAGTCGTCCGATCACCTCGCCCGGTTGCGCCGGCGCATTGCCCGTATTGCGGGAGCGACCGGGCACACCCTTCAGGACGGACACTTCGCGACGGGGCACGGGGCGCTCGACGCCGCGCTGGGCGGCGGGCTGGCGCGCGGGCGACTTCACGAGCTTTTCGCAGGTGAGTGCGACGATGCAGCCAGCGCATCGGGCTTTGCAGCAATGCTCGCGTTGCGCGCACGCCATGACCAAGCGCCGATATTGTGGCTCAGGACCGATGACGCGGAGCGGCGCTCGGGACGATTCTTTGCTCCCGGTCTGGCCGAACTCGGCGGCAATCCCGATACGCTGTTGCTCGCGCTCGCGCCCGACCCCCGCGCGCTGCTGCGTGGTGCGGCGGACGCGGCACGTTGTACAGGTCTTGGCGCAGTGGTCATTGAATGCTGGGGAAAGAGCCCCCTGCTCGACCTTACCGCGAGCCGGCGGCTGGCGCTCGCCGCCGAGCAATCGGGGGTAACGCTGATCCTGCTCAGGATCGACGCCGCCCCCGTCCCCAGCGCGGCCGACACGCGCTGGGCGGTGCGCGCCGCCGAATCCTCTGCGCTGGAAGCCAATGCGCCCGGACCGGCGCTCTTCGAAATCGAATTACTGCGCCGGCGTACGGGTCCATCGGGCATGTGCTGGCGCGTGGAGTGGGACCGTGACCAATGCCTCTTCCGCGAACCGGCGCTATCTGGCGCTCTGGTTCCCCTTTCTCCCCACGGATCGGCTGAGGCGCCGGCCGCCGCAGAACTGCGCCGCAGCGCTTGAGAGCCATCCCGATGCCCCCTTCGCCTTTGTCGAGAAGATCAAGGGTGCGCTCAGGCTTTCGGCAGTCGACCGGCGCGCGCAGATACTCGGGCTGACGCCGGGGATCGCACTCGCCGATGCGCGCGCGCGCGTGCCCGATCTTCAGGTCTTCGAGCGCGACGACCATGCGGATCAGGACTGGCTCGAGCGGCTTGCCGATGGCTGCCTGCGCTACACACCGATGGTGGCGCTCGATCCACCCGACGGGCTGATCCTCGACATCGCGGGATGCACGCATCTCTTCAGCGGCGAAGCCGCGCTTTCTGTGGATATCGAGGAACGTTGCGCCGCGCTCGGCCTGACCTTGCGCCATGCGATCGCCGCCACGCCCGCCGCGGCGCACGCGCTGGCGCGGCATCAGGCGTTGCCCGCCGTGGACGAAGCCGCGGCGCTCAGGCGCCTCCCCGTCGCCGCGCTGGGGCTTGAGCCCGAGGCGACGCAGGGACTGATCCGCGCGGGATTGAAGACAATCGGCGATCTGGCCGTCCGCCCGATGACGGGGATTGCCGCGCGTTTCGGCAGCGATGCGGTCGAGGCGCTGCGCCATCTGCTGGGTGAAGCCGACCGGCCGATCAGACCACGCCGCGCGCCGCCGCGCATTCTTGCCGAGCGCCGTTTCGCCGAGCCAATCGCACGCACCGAATACGCGCTGACAGCCTTGGGTGAGCTCATGGTCGAAGCCGCGAAGCAGCTCGAGGAACGCAAATGCGGCGGGCGGGGATTCGAGGCGACCTTCTTCCGTAGCGACGGGCTCGCACGCACGCTAGCGATCGAGACGGGCCAGCCGTCGCGCGATCCGAAACGCGTTATGCGGCTTTTCCGCGAGCGGATCGAGGCCTTGCGCGATCCGATCGATCCGGGGTTCGGCTTCGACATGATCCGGCTCGCCGTGCCCGCGATCGAACCACTCGCAGCCGCACAACTCAGGCTGGAGGGCGGATCGACCAACGAGGCGCAGGTGGCTGCGCTGATCGACCAGTTGAGCACGCGGCTGGGCCGCAATCGCGTCCGTCGCTTCACCCCGCGCGACACGCATATTCCCGAACAGTCGCAGCTCGCGCTGCCCGCGGTCGAAACGCATGGCCCCAGCACAGCCTGGCCCGTGTCCGCCCCCGGCGATCCGCCGATGCGCCCGCTCCACCTGTTCGACCCGCCCCAGCCGATCGAGGTAATCGCCGAGGTTCCCGACGGCCCGCCACACCGCTTTCGCTGGCGCCGCATCCTTCACGAGGTTCGCCGCTTCGAGGGGCCCGAGCGGATCGCGACCGAATGGTGGCGCAGGCGCGACGGCGCCACCGACAGGCCGGGCCTCACGCGTGACTATTACCGCGTCGAGGACGCGCGCGGCCGCCGCTACTGGATCTTCCGCCACGGGCTGTACGACGAAAAGCCCGATCCCGGCTGGTACATGCACGGGCTGTTCGCATGAGCGCGCGCTTTGCCGAATTGGTCGCCGCTACGAGCTATTCCTTCATGCGCGGTGCATCGCAGCCATCGGACATGGTCGGCCACGCGATCGCGCTCGACATGGCGGGCATCGGCATCGCAGACCGCAACACCGTCGCGGGTGTCGTTCGTGCTTGGGTCTCGCTCGGGAAGACGCCTGAAGCACGCCGCGAGGCCATGACTGCAACAGGATTCCGCCTGATTGTCGGAGCGCGGCTGGTCTTTGCCGACGGCACTCCCGACATCATTGCCTATCCCGCCACGCGCCATGGCTGGGGCCGGCTCACGCGGCTGCTGACGCTCGGCAATCTGCGCGCCGAAAAGGGCGACTGCATCCTGCGCATCGACGACCTCCTCGCGCACTGCGAGGATTTGCTGCTGATCGTGATGGCCGATGACGAACATGAATTCGCGCTGCGTCGGCTCGCGCGCCAATGCCCCGGATCGGTCTGGCTGGGCGCGACCATGCTTCGCCAGGGACGCGACCATCGCGTGTTGGCAAGTCGGATCCGCCTCGCCTCGCGCACGGGCATCCCTCTGATCGCAACCAATGACGCGCTCTACGCCACGCCCGAACAGCGCCCGCTCCACGACATCGTCACCTGCATCCGCGAGGGCACTACCATCCGCAGCGCAGGACGACGGCTTGCTGCCAATGCCGAACGGCATCTGAAACCGCCCCAGGAAATGGTGCGGCTGTTCCGCGACTGCCCCGAGGCCGTCGCCGAGACCTCGAGACTGCTCGAACGCATCTCCTTCACGCTCGACGATCTGCGTTACGAATATCCGCACGAGCCCGTGCCCCAAGGCTGGAGCCCGCAAAGCTGGCTCGAGCATATGGTGATGCGCAAGGCGCATGAACGGCACCCAGAAGGCATTCCCTATCGCTGGAGCCAGGTGCTGGGCGAGGAGTTCGAGCTCATCCGCAAATGCGGCTTCGCCTGCTATTTCCTGACCGTCCACGACATCGTGAACTTCGCCAGGACCAGCACCCCGCCGATCCTCTGCCAGGGGCGTGGATCGGCGGCCAATTCGCTGGTCTGCTATCTGCTCGGCATCACCGCGATCGACCCGATCGAGAACAACCTGCTCTTCACGCGCTTTCTCTCCGAGGAACGCGGCGAGCCTCCCGATATCGACGTCGATTTCGAGCACGAGCGGCGCGAGGAGGTGATGCAATATGTCTATCGTCGTTACGGCCGCGAACGCGCCGGGATCGCCGCTACGGTCATTCATTACCGTTCGCGCAGCACGATCCGCGAGGTCGGCAAGGCGCTTGGTCTCAGCGAGGACGTGACCGCGCGGCTCGCGAATACGAGCTGGGGCAGCTATGCGAGCGAGGTTCCCGACGAACGCTTTGCCGAGGCCGGGCTCGATCTCGCCAACCCGGAGGTCTCGCGGCTGCGATCGATCGTCGCACAGCTCCTCGAATTTCCACGTCACCTTTCCCAGCATGTTGGGGGATTCGTGCTGACCGAGGACCGGCTCGACGAGACCGTGCCGATCCACAATGCCGCGATGGACGAGCGCACCTTCATCGAATGGGACAAGGACGACATCGACGCGCTGGGGCTGATGAAGGTCGACGTGCTCGCGCTCGGCATGCTCACCTGTATCCGCAAGAGCTTCGACCTGCTGCGCGAGCAGGGACTTGGCGATTACCAGCTGCGATCGCTGCAGGAGACCGACTCCGAGGTTTATGACATGCTCTGCAAGGGCGACAGCATCGGCGTGTTCCAGGTCGAAAGCCGCGCGCAGATCAACATGCTGCCGAGATTGCGGCCGAGGGTTTTCTACGATCTCGTCATCCAGGTCGCGATCGTGCGGCCGGGGCCGATCGAGGGTGATATGGTCCACCCCTATCTCAGGCGGCGCAATAAGGAGGAAGAAGCCATCCTCCCCTCGCCCGGTCCCGGCTACCCCCCCCATGAACTGAAGGATGTCCTCGACAAGACCTATGGCGTGCCGCTCTTTCAGGAACAGGCGATGAAGCTCGCGATCGTCGCCGCGGGTTTCACGCCTGACGAGGCCAATGGTCTGCGCCGCGCAATGGCGACCTTCCGCAATGTCGGAACAATCCACGAATATGAGGAGAAGATGATCGAGGGGATGGTCAAGCGCGGTTACGCGCGCGATTTCGCCGAGCGTTGCTACGACCAGATCAAGGGATTCGGCAGCTATGGCTTTCCCGAGAGCCACGCCCAATCCTTCGCCAAGCTCGTTTATGTCTCGGCTTGGATCAAATGCCACCACCCGGCTGTATTCACCTGCGCGCTGCTCAATTCCCAGCCCATGGGCTTCTACGCCCCCGCCCAGCTCGTCCGCGACGCGCGCGAGCACGGCGTAGAGGTGCGGGAAGCGGACATTAACGCGAGCGGCTGGGACAACAGCCTCGAGCGCCGCGACGATGGCCAGTTCGCGCTCAGGCTGGGCTTCCGCCAGATCGAGGGCTTTCGAGAGGATTGGGCGATTGCACTTACGCAAGCGCGTGGCACGGGCTTCACGCAGGTCGAGCAGTTGGCACAGCGCGCGGGTCTGCCCTCGCGCGCGCTCAGGCTGCTCGCCGATGCCGATGCGTGCAGCTCGATCGGGCTCGGCCGGCGCGATGCGCTATGGGAGGCACGTCGCACGCCGCAGGGGACATTGCCGCTCTTCGCCGCGGCCGATGCCGCCGAGCTTGCCGAGGAACCCGACGCGAAGCTCCCCGCAATGCCACTCGTCGAGCATGTGCTCACCGATTATCAGATGACGCGACTCTCGCTCAAAGGTCATCCGATGGCGTTCCTGCGCAGTGATTTCGTACGGGAGGGCATACTGAACTGTGCCGATACCGCGGCTTCGCGCAACGGCGCCCTCGTGCGCACCGCGGGCATCGTCCTGATCCGTCAGCGGCCAGGCAACGGTAAAGCGATCTTCATCACGCTCGAGGATGAAACCGGGATCACCAACGTGTTGCTCTGGGCGCGGCAGTTCGAACGCTATCGCCGCGCGGTGATGTCGGCGCGGCTGATGCTCGTCGAGGGCGAGGTCCAGCGCAGCAAGGAGGGTGTGATCCATCTGATGGCGAACCGTGTGCTCGATCGCACCGCAATGCTCGACGGGCTTTCAGAAGGGCCGCCGGTCCACCCCGAACTCGCGCATGCTGACGAAGTGACTCACCCGCAGATCCCGCGCGGCCACAGCCACCCGCGTAATGTGCGCATCCTGCCGCGGTCGCGCGATTTCCACTAGACCTTGATCGTTTCAGGCTGAATCAGCCTGAAACGTGAATCAAGGTCTCAACTGTTTGAATAGAGCCTGATTCACGCTTTCGGCGGAAGCGCATAGCGCTTCCGCCTCAACCGATCAGGCTCTGGCGACGGCGTCGGGGAATGGTCGCTTCGATGTCGGAAAAAATGGCGCGCCCGGAACGATTCGAACGTCCGACCCTCAGATTCGTAGTCTGATGCTCTATCCAGCTGAGCTACGGGCGCGTGGTGTGGAGGGGCTCTTACGGGGCAAGTTCGGGGAGCGCAAGTCCGTTGCAGCCATTTTCTTGCGCGTTTAGGTAACGGACATGAAAAAGCCCCTGCCCGCGTCGCCCCTGCTCGTCCTTCTGCTCGCGGGCTGCGCCGCACAAAGCGCCGATTCCCCTTCGCTTGCGCCCCGCCCGATCGAGCAACGCAGCGATGCGATCGAAACCCCGGAGCCGACGCCACCCGCCCCCGCCGATGCGGCACTGAAGGCGAATCTCGAAAGGCTCGTGAAGCAGGCGCGTGACGGGGAATCGGCATTCGCCGCGATTCTCGGACCGGCCGAGCGCGCGGTGTCGGCCGCCCGAGGCGCGGTCGCGGCATCCGAATCATGGGTCGCGGCGCAGCAGCAGATCTCGGCGCTGGACGGTGCGCGAGCGCCAACCGCATCGGCGCTTGCCGAACTCGATTCGCTCTATGTTGACCTCGCCGACAAGGCGACGCGGGACGCCAGCGTTGGCGGCGTCCAAGAAGCGTTCGCGGCGCGCGGCGAGGTCGAATCGCTCAATGACCGCCAGATCGCACGCCTCACCACGCTCCAGGCCGCACTCAGGAACCCGTGATTTCCGCCTTGTGGGCCTTGGCAAGCATCACATAGCCCGCAACCCCCATCAGATTGCCCGCCACCTGTTCCTCGGTGAGCGTCTTCATGAGCTTGGCGGGACGCCCGCCCCACATCTCGTTGAGCCCGATCGTCTTGTGCGGGGTCAGCATGCCCCCCGCGGCGAGCATGCCGCCCGATTCGATCACCGTCCCGTCCATCGTTATCGCACCCAGCCCGACAAAGCCGCGATCCTTGACCGTGGTGCCGTGGAGCATCGCCATATGGCCGACCAGCACATCGTCGCCGATGATCGTGGGATAGCCGCCGTCGCCGCTCCGCCCCGAATCGCAATGGATGACGGTGCCGTCCTGGATGTTCGAACGCGCCCCGATGCGGATGTAGTTAACGTCGCCACGCAGGACGCAATTGTACCAGATGCTCGCCTCGGGCCCGATTTCGACGTCACCGATGATCCGGCAGCCGGGCGCGACGAAGGCGGACGGGTCGATCTTCGGCGTCTTGCCGTTGAACGGAATGATGCTCACGCCTTCCATTGGTCTCTTCCGATTCTGTAGATGATCGTCGGATTGAGCTCGGGCCCAAAACGCGGGTCGATAAAGTCGAGATCGGGCCGCCGCTCCATGCCAAGGCGCTTCATCAGCCCCCATGACCCTTCATTGCCCTGAACCGTCAGCGCCACGACAAAGGGCGCGCCAAGTTTATCAAAGGCATAGTCGAGCGACGCGACGGCCGCCTCCTTCGCATAGCCCTGCCCCCAGGCATCCTCGCGCAGCCGCCAGCCGATCTCGAAGCTGCCGGTCAGGTCGCTGCCTTCCGAATTGAAGCGCTTCAATCCGCAAAAGCCGAGCAGCGTGGCGTCCTCCTTGCGTTCGACGATCCAGAAGCAGTGGCCATATTCCACCTGCGAGGCGGTTATGCGCTGATAGGCTGCCTCATAATCCGCGCGCGTCTGCGCCCCGCCGAGCCAGCGCATCACCGCGGGCGTGTTGAGGTGCGCCATGAAAGCGTCGATATCGGCCTCGTCCCAGGTCCTGAGCCGCAGCCGCTCGGTCTCGGCGATCGTCTCAGCCATTGAGCAGCCGTGCCGCGTGCGCGGCGTGATAGGTCAGCACGCCCGAGCAGCCCGCGCGCTTGAAGGCCATCAGCGTCTCGAGCACCATCGCATCGCGATCGGCGGCGCCCGCCGCCACTGCGGTCTCGATCATCGCGTACTCGCCCGACACCTGATAGGCGAAAACGGGCACCTGGAAGCTATCCTTCACGCGCCGGATGATGTCGAGATAGGGCAGCCCCGGCTTCACCATGACGCTGTCCGCGCCCTCCATCAGGTCGGCCTCGACCTCGCGCAGCGCTTCCTCGGCATTGGCGGGGTCCATCTGATAGGTCTTCTTGTCACCCTTCAGCAGCCCGCGCGAGCCGACCGCGTCGCGGAACGGGCCATAAAAGGCCGAGGCGTACTTGGCCGAATAGGCCATGATCTGGACATTGACGAAGCGCTCGTCCTCAAGCGCCTCGCGGATCGCGCCGACGCGGCCGTCCATCATGTCCGAAGGCGCGATGATGTCAGCGCCCGCGCGCGCCTGGTTGAGCGCCTGGCGGACGAGGATCTCGCTGGTCTCGTCGTTGAGGACATAGCCGTTCGCGTCCACCAGCCCGTCATGGCCGTGCGCGGTATAGGGATCGAGCGCAACATCGGTGAGAATGCCGACCTCGGGCACCGCGTCCTTGATCGCGCGCGTCGCGCGGCACATCAGATTGTCGGGGTTGAGCGCCTCGGCACCGTCCTCGCTGCGCAGCTCGCGCGGCGTGTTGGGGAAGAGCGCGAGGCACGGGATGCCGAGGTCGCGGGCTTCCCTGGCACGCTCGACCATCAGGTCGACCGACCAGCGCGACACGCCCGGAAGACTGGCGACCGGCTCCTCCTGCACTTCACCTTCGCAGACGAAGAGCGGCCAGATCAGATCCGCCGGCGTCAGCACCGTTTCGGCATGGAGCGCGCGGCTCCACGCGGTGGCACGGGGACGGCGGAGGCGGAGCGCGGGGAAAGATGCAGTCATGGCGCACCGCTTTCGACCATCACGCGAGTCGGTGCAAGTTGCTTGCACCATGAACGAAATTGGCGCGTTATGCGCGCAATGCGCACCGTCCGATCCGCGGCCCTGATCGTCAACGCCAAGTCGCGCAAGGGCCGCAAGCTGTTCCGGCGCGCGCGAACGCTTTCGAAGACGCTCGAGTTTCCCGTCAAATGCTATGCGGTCCGCAAGCCGAAGCTGCTCGACGAGACCGTCCGCAAGGCATTGGACGAAGGGCCCGACCTCCTGATTTTGGGCGGAGGCGACGGCACGATCAGCGGGCTCGTCGACCATCTGGTTGGGCATCACGTCGCACTGGGTGTGCTGCCGCTCGGTACCGCCAACAGCTTCGTCCGCTCGCTCGGCATCCCGCTCGACCTTGACGGTGCGATGGAGGTTATCCGGCGCGGGCATTATCGCCGCATCGACCTGGGCAAGATCGACGGCGACTATTTCGCCAATTGTGCGGCGATCGGCATATCGCCGATGATCGCCGAGACCGTGCCGCATGGGCTTAAGGCCACGCTCGGGCGCTTCGGCTATCTGATCTGGGCGACGTGGCAGTTCTTCCACTTCAAACCCTTCACGCTGATCGTCGGCGAGGGCGCCGAGGCGAAGCGGATGCGAGTGGTCGAGGTCCGCATCGCCAATGGCGGCTATCATGGCGGCACCGAACTGGTCGACGAGGCCGACCCGGGCAGCGGCGAGATCGTCGTGCAGGCGGTGATGGGCCATGTGAAACGCTGGCTGATCTGGAACTGGTTCACCAGCTTCTTCCGCCTCGAGGCGCGCAAGGAGACGGTCGAGAGCTTCAGCGGCCAGCGGCTGCGTATCGCAACCGAGCCACCGCTTGCCATCTCGATCGACGGCGAGGTCCTGGCGAAGACGCCCGTCACCGCGTCTATCGCGGCGGGGATCATCGAGGTGGCGGCGCCGCGGCCCTCCCAGTGATCGATTGTGTCGATCATTGGGGATGAAATTCACACCGTTCAATAGCGCAGAAACCCTTCGATTTGCCATCGCGAAAGATCGAAGAAATCGATCAATGACCGACAGGCAATATCAATGACCGATAGGCAATAAGGGGCGCTGCCTGTCGAAACGGCCCTTGGGCGAGAAGGCTTACCGGGAAGCCGCATCGGCAAGGATATGACCGATGAGGGCCGTGTAGGACAGCCGTTTTTGGGTGATTGCGAGCCGTAGCGGATGTTGCGTTTAACCCCTCTCCCGCCTTCGCGGGAGAGGTTGGGTGAGGGTCTTCTTCTTCTTGTTCTTCAAGTCTCTTCGAAATCAGGCCGGACAAGACCCTCACCGACTGCGACTAGGCCGCACGCGGCCAAGTCTGCGTTGCCTCTCCCGCGAAAGCGGGAGAGGGTTCAGCGCTGATTCCGCCCTCCACCTCTATCCGGAAACCGGCGCTACCCCAGCCGCGCCAGCGCCGCCTGGAGCCGTTCGGCTTCGGCGGATTTCTCGGCGTGGTCGGCACGCGCCTTCTCGACCGCCTCGGGCTTGGCGCGTTCGACGAAGCTGGGGTTGTTGAGGCGTCCGGCGAGCGAATCGCGTTCCTTCGACGCAGCCTCGATCCCTTTTGACAGCCGCGCACGCTCGGCGGCGAGATCGATCACGCCTTCGAGCGGGAGGACGAAGGTCGCTTCGTCGACCACGACCTGCGCAGCGCCGCCGGCAGGCGCGGCATCGAGGCTAAGCCCATCGATCCGCGCAAGACGGCCGAGCGCGGCCCCCTGACGCTCGAGGCGTTCGGCGGTCAGCGATGAAGCATCGCGAACGTGGAGCGCGAGCCGTGCTCCGGGCGGTACGTTGAGCTCGGCGCGCGCCGTGCGGATTTCGGAGACGAGGCGGATCAGCCAGTCGATTTCCGCGGCAGCCTGTGTGTCGAGGACATGCGTGTCCGCGTGCGGCCACTCAGCGACGATGATGTCATGCTCGCGCTCGCCCATCGCGTGCCACAGCTCTTCGGTGATGAAGGGCATGAAGGGGTGCAGCATGACGAGGATCTGGTCGAGCACCCAGCCAGCGACGGCTTTGGTTTCCTCGTCGATCTGGCCCTTGATCAGCTCCAGATACCAGTCGCAGAAGCGGCTCCAGGTGAACTGGTAGATGGTGTTCGCCGCCTCATCGTAGCGCAGGTCGGCGAAGGCGAGATCGAGCTTCTGCACGGTCTCGATCGTCTCGGCGACGATCCAGCGATTGACCGCGAGCGTGGTGTCGGGCGCACGCAGCGTTTTCGACGCGCCGATGCCATTGGCCTGGCAGAAGCGCGACGCGTTCCACAGCTTGGTCGCGAAGTTGCGATAGCCCTCGACGCGCTTCTCATCCATCTTGATGTCGCGGCCCTGGCTTTCCATCGCGCAGAGCGTGAAGCGCAGCGCATCAGCGCCGTATTTGTCGACGAGCCCGAGCGGATCGACGGTGTTGCCCTTGGACTTGGACATTTTCGAGCCGTCTGCCGCGCGGACAAGACCGTGTAGATACAATGTCTTAAACGGCACTTCTTCCATGAAGTGCAAACCCTGCATGATCATGCGCGCATCCCAAAAGAAGAGGATGTCGAAGCCCGAGATCAGCACGTCATTGGGGTAGTGGCGCTGCAGCCTGGTGGTGTTTTCGGGCCAGCCCAGCGTGCCGAAGGGCCAGAGCGCCGAGGAAAACCAAGTGTCGAGCACATCGCTGTCACGCCAGATTCCGATGATCACTTTTCCCGAGCTTGCTGCGGCCGCTTCGGCATCCAAGGCCGCCCGTTCAGTCGGAAAGGTTCGAACCTCACAACCGTAATAGTCTCTAGCAGCAGCCAAAGCTGCATCTTCATTGCTCTGAACGAAGATTTCGAGCTGTTCGCTAAGGCGCTGCTTTTGAACGGGATCTTCGGAGTAGCCGTGCGTGATATGGTCGCCGTTCCGCTTTGGCCCATACCATGCGGGGATCTGGTGTCCCCACCAGAGCTGGCGGCTGACGCACCAGGGCTGGATGTTCTCGAGCCAGTTGTAATAGGTCTTTTCCCATGTCTTGGGCACGACCTTGATCGCGCCCGAACGCACCGCCTCGATTGCGGGCTTCGCGAGCGTCTCGGCGTCGACATACCATTGGTCGGTCAGCCAGGGCTCGATCACCGAGCCCGAGCGATCGCCATAGGGCGTCTGGATGACCCGGTCCTCGACCTTTTCGAGCACGCCCAGTTCCTCGAGCATCGCGACAACGCGCTTGCGCGCCTCGAAGCGCTCGAGACCGAGCAGATCGGCGGGGATGAGGCCATCGGCGGTCTGGACGACATTGGCCTCGGCATCGAGCATGTTGAGCATCTCGGACGCCTTGAAGCCGGCGCGCCTGCCCACCTCGAAGTCGTTGAAATCATGCCCCGGCGTGATCTTGACTGCGCCCGAGCCAAGTTCGGGATCGGCATGCTCGTCGGCGATGATGGGGACGAGGCGGCCGGTGATCGGCAGGCGGACATTCTTCCCCATCAGCGCCTTGTAGCGTTCGTCCTCGGGATTCACCGCGACCGCCATGTCGGCGAGCATCGTCTCGGGACGCGTGGTGGCGACCGAGATCGTGCCCGAGCCGTCCTCGAGCGGGTAGGCGAGATGCCAGAACTTGCCGTTGATCTCCCGCGTCTCGACCTCGAGATCGGAGATCGCGGTCTTGAGGCCCGGATCCCAGTTCACCAGCCGCTTGTCGCGGTAGAGCAGCTTCTGGTTGTAAAGGTCGACGAACACCTTGAGGACGGCCTTCGAAAAGCCCTCGTCCATCGTGAAGCGTTCGTTCGCCCAGTCCATCGAGCAGCCGAGGCGGCGGAGCTGGCGTGTGATCTGGCCGCCCGACTGCGCCTTCCATTCCCAGACATGTTCGACAAAGGCCTCGCGGCTCATGTCGGTGCGCTTGACGCCCTGCGAATTGAGGTTGCGCTCGACCACCATCTGCGTGGCGATGCCCGCATGGTCGGTGCCGACCACCCAGAGCGCGTCCTTGCCCTGAAGCCGCGCGTGACGGACGAGCACGTCCTGCAGCGTGTTGTCGAGCGCGTGGCCGATATGCAGGCTGCCCGTCACATTGGGCGGCGGGTTGACGATGGTGAAGGGCACCGCATCGCCCCTTTCGGGGCGAAACAGTCCATTGTCTTCCCAATGGGCATACCAGCGCGCCTCGATGGACGCAGGATCGAAGGTCTTTGCAAGTTCAGTCATGGTGCCGGGGCTGTAGCCGAGACTTGCGTGGTTTGGGAACAGGCTTGATCCGCCAAACTGTCATTCCCGCGAAAGCGGGAATCCAGAGACACCGACGCTGCAGAACATGGTCGAATGTTCCCCTTGGTCCATTTGTCGACCCATCCAATTCCCTCGTGCCTCCGCGTCTCCGTGTGAGAAAGAAACGATGTTCGCGCGGAGACGCGGAGACGCGAAGAGAAAGGGAAGCGGGAAAGCGACTTCGACAGGCTCAGCTCGAACGGAGTCGGGGGAGCGTTACTCCCCCTGCCCCTTGGTCCATTTCGCGAGCCAGCTCTGCACTTCCTGATACCACTGCATCGAATTCTTGGGCTTCAGGATCCAGTGGTTCTCGTCGGGGAACATCACGAGCCGCGACGGAATCTCGCGCCGCTGAAGCGCGGTGAATGCCCCGAGGCTCTGGCTGTAGGGAATGCGGAAGTCCTTTTCGCCATGGATGACGAGCATCGGCGTCTTCCACTTGGCGACGTGGTTGACGGGGTTCCACTTCTCGAATTCTTCCGGAACTTCGAAATAGGTGCCGCCATGCTCCCATTCGTCGAACCAGAGCTCCTCGGTCTCGTACGACATGGCGCGCGCGTCGAACACGCCCGCATGGGTGACGAGGCACTTGAAGCCGTCAGGCCACTGGCCCGCGATCCAGTTCATCATATAGCCGCCATAGGAGCCGCCGAGCGCGCAGGCATTGGTGATATCGGCCTGCGGATCGATGCGGCCGACTTCGGCGAGGCCGAGCTTGAGATCCTGCAGCGGCTTGCCGCCCCAGTCCTTGTTGATGCTGTCGGTGAAGGCCTGGCCGTAGCCCGTCGAGCCGTGGAAATCGATCGTGACCGCGGCATAGCCGGGCGCCGCGAACAGCTTCGGGTTCCAGCGATAGGACCAGCCATTGCCGAACGAGCTCTGCGGGCCGCCATGAACGAGCAGGGCGACGGGAAGCTTGCCCGTGGCGCCCTCGTTCCTGACGATCTGCCCCCAGACGGGATCGCCATTGGCGCCCGCGAATTTGAAGCGCTTGACGCTGACCTTGTCGATCTCGGCCAGCTTGTCCGCATTGACGCGCGTGAGCTGGGTCAGCTTGCCCGCCTTGTTCATGCGATAGAGGTCGTCGGGCGCCTGGATGCTGTTGAGCGTGATCAGCGCGCCGCCATCGGCGAGCGGGATCACATTGCCCGCGGTGCCCTCTCCGGTCAGGCGCGACACCTTGCCCGTGGCGACATCGACGCGGAAGACCGCGTCGTCGAGCGTGTCGCCCGCGGTGACGAGCAGGCTCTTGCCGTCCTTGGCCCAGGCGATCGAGCCGACCGACCGGTCCCACGCTTCGGTCAACGCGCGCGTCTCGCCGGTGGCTAGTTTGCGCAGCTGGACGACCATGCGGTCGGCTTCATAGGTCGGCCGCTTCATCGCGGCATAGGCGAGCCACTGGCCGTCTGGCGAAACCGCGGGGAGGTTGTCGGTGGCGTCGGTGGCGTCGGTCAGGTTGACCGGCGCGCCGCTGCCGTCCGCGGGGCTCGCAAAGATATCGAGATTGGTCGAGGTCGACTCGATCCGCCCCGCCTCACGCAGCGCGAAATAGATCGTCTTGCCATCGGCGCTCCACGCGATTTCCTCGCCGGCGCCATAGGGCTTGGAGGGGGTGTCGCCGACGAGGTCGCCGACCACCGACACGCCGCTGCCCGTCGCCTTGCCGTTCTCGAGCGGGAACACGTAGAGCCGCGAACGCTCGGCGGGATTTTCCCATTCGTCCCAGTGGCGGACGAAGAGCTGGTCATAGGTGCGCCCGCTACCAGTCGCCGTGTTGCCCAGACGAACGTTCGAGCACTCGAAATCCTTGCAGGCGAGATGTCGGTCAGCCCACACCGCGACCTTGTCATTGGCGGGCGACAGCGCATAGCCCGCGATGTCGGCGGACAGGCTCGTCACCTGCTCGCCCTGACCGCCCGGCAGCGCGACGCGCCAGAGCTGCTCGGTGCCCGCGGCATTGCTCATGTAATAGAGATATTTGCCGTCGGCGGAGAATTTCGGGTCGTGCTCGTTCTTGTCGGCGGCCGAGGCGATCTTGACGGGCGTCGCGCCCTTTTTGGTCAGGTCGAGCAGCCAGATATCGGTCAGCCCCTTGTTCGCGGCGAGGTCGGTCTCGCGCAGCTGATAGGCCGCCCATTTGCCGTCGGGGGAAACCGTCGGCGCCGCGATCCGGCGCATCGTCGCCAGGTCTTCGGGAGTCATGGGGCGGGCAAGGACGGCGGTGGGTGTCTGGGCGATGGCGAGCGCACCCAGGCTCGCGAGCAGCAGCTTTTTCATGGGCGCCACGGCTAGCACGCCGAAGCGCGCACGAAAAGAAGCTAAAAACGCAAGATTCTAGCCGCCGATCAAAGCCCGCGATCGATGATCCGCGCGACTTCCTTGGCGACGATTCGCTCGACGATCTCGGGAAGGTTGGCATCGAGCCAGTCCTTGAGCATCGGGCGCAGCATTTCGCGCACCAGCCCTTCGAGCGTGTTGTCGCCCGCCTCGGGCTTGACGATCAGAGCCGAAAGTGAAGCGAGCTTTTCACGGCTGGCAATCGCGGCGTTTTCGGACACCAGCGTCGCTGCCCGCGCGGGCGTTTCGGCCGCCACGGGCTGGGGTTCAGGCTCGGCTACCGTCTCCGTCAGCTCGAGCACCTCTTCCTCGGGTTCGGGCTCGGGCGCCGGCTTTGGCTTGCGCGTGGAAGCGCGGGTGCGCGCGGCGACCGCCCCCTCGCCTTCCTCGGCGATGATCCGTTTGATCGAGGAGAGGATCTCCTCCATCGACGGTTCGTTGGCGATGTCTCCCATATGCAACGGCCTCAATTCTTGGGCAGAGGCGTAACTGACGAGTTTTGGGCGGGCGTGTCAACGGTGCGCGTGGCGACAGGTTCTGGCGTCGGGCCCGTCGCCCAGTCGCCGATATTGCGGCGTGCTTCGCGATAATTGACCGTCGGGTCGTAGAGCGGCCCGCCATCGAGGCCGAGATCCTGCGCCTCGGCCTGCCCCATCGCCGCGAGCAGCGAGAAGCCCGCGACATAGGCGTCGCGCCGCGCAGTCACCAGCAGCACCTGCGAATTGAGCAGTTCCTGCTCGGCATTGAGGATATCGAGGATGGTGCGTGTGCCGACGCTGTTCTCGGCGCGGACGCCCTCCAGCGACAGCCGGTTGGCGGCAACCGCAGTCTCGGCGCTCTGGATCACCTGCTGCGCGGCCTGCCAGCTGGCATAGGAGGCGCGCGTCTGCGCGATCACGTCGCGCTCGACCGCGATCTGCTGCTCGATCGCCTGGCTTTCACGCGCCTGCGCCTGGCGCACGCGGGCGGACGGTGCACCGCCCTGATAGATCGGGATCACCGCCTGCACACCGACCGAGGCCGAGGTCGTGCTCTGCGAGAACGCGACGCCGGGCACATCGCTGCCGAGCGTACCCAGATAATTGTCGTAGCTGCCGCCCGAAACCGCGGTCAGTCGCGGCAGCCGCGTCGCATGCGCGGCGCGGACGTCAAAGCGCGCCGCATCACGGTCCTTGGCGGCGGCGATCAGATCGGGATTGTCGACAAGCGCGACTTCGACCGCCTGATCGGGCGACGCGGGCAGGTTGGGCAGCGCGGGGGGCAGCGCGAGCGCGTCGGGTGCGCTGCCCACGACCTGGATATAGCGTTCCTTGCTCGCGATCAGATTGGCCTGCGCCACCTGCAGCCGCGAGCGCGCGTCAGAAAGCCGCGCCTCCGACTGGGCAATGTCGGTACGGGTCAGGTCACCCACCTCGAAGCGATCCTTCGTCGCCTGCAGATTGACGTCGAGGACACTGACATTGGCCTGATTGAGCTGAACCACGGCCTCGTCACGCAGGACGTCGGTATAGGCAGCGACCACCTGGCTGAATACGCTCGACTCGGTGCCGCGCAGGACGGCGCGGCCTGCCTCCACGCGCGTATCGGCCGCGCGGATCGCATTCCTAACGCCGCCACCGCGATAGATCGGAACCTGCAGCTGCGCCGCCCCCGATGCACTGCGCGTCGGCGCGTTGAAGCTGTTGGCGGGCTTGACCAGGATTTCGGTATAGTCAGCGGTCAGGTTGGCGCTGGGGAGGCCGTCGGCACGCGCAAGCGGCACATTCTCGTCCTCCGCGCGCTGACGCGCCCGATCGCCGGTCAGCGTGGGATTGGTGCCATAGGCCTTGACCAGTGCCTCGCGCAGCGTCTCCGCCGATGCCGGAGCCGATACAAGAGCAAGTGCAATCGCCGCTCCGGCAAGCGTTCGGGATTTGATGCTACGCAAGCTCGTCACCTTCTTATTTTTTAGAACACGAAGCCCCTGGAGGGAGCGAAGCCCGGAAGAATCGCGGTCTCGGCATCGACAAAGTCGACAAGCGCCAGCGAATCGCCCGCCTTGTGCCCGGTCGCGAGCCGCGTCACGCCGCGCTCGACGATGCCCGTCGCGATGCGGCCGCCATCCTTGAGTTGCGCCTTGATCGCGTCCGGGATTTGCTCGACCGCGCCGTCAATCAGGATCGCGTCATAGGGCGCGCTCTTGGCCCAGCCTTCAGCGAGGGGGCCGGAGACGATCGCCACACGCGCGTTCCCGGCAAGTGCCTTGCCTGCCGCATCGGCCAGCGCCTTGTCCTGTTCAAGCGCAGTGACCGTCACGCCAAGTTCGGCGAGCAACGCGGCCGCATAGCCCGTGGCCGCGCCGATCACGAGCACCTTCTCGCCCGCGCGAGCGCGAAGCGTGGCCAGCAACCGGCCCGTCGCAGCGGGCGTGTTGAGCGTCCGCCCTTCGGCCACCGGCACCAGCATATCGATATAGGCGAGCGCAGCGCGATCGGCGGGGACAAACGCCTCGCGCGCCACCGCGCCCATCGCGGCGACGACCTGCGGATCGTTCACGGCCCACGTCCTCAGCTGGTTCGAGACCATGGCACGGCGCATCGATTCAAAATTCGGTTCGGTCATAACGGTTTCCAGATCGCACAACTGTTTTAGTCATGCAATACACTAAATGGGGTGACAGGCGCTTCTATCCCGTGCCACGCGCGTCGCCAAGCGCAAGTCGGTAACAAAATGTCGCATCCCCCGGTTGACAGCGCCCGCCGCTCCGCGCAGAGCAGCGCGCCTCGGCCCGATGGCGGAGTGGTTACGCAGAGGACTGCAAATCCTTGCACGCCGGTTCGATTCCGGCTCGGGCCTCCACTCCAAGTCTCTGTGTTGACGTCATTAATCTGACGGAGGCTTCGGCGGCGCCTTGGGCGTCCGATGACGCGTGTGCGATTCTGGTGCAACGGGTCGTTTTGAGCGAGCGTGCTTGACGGCAGGCTTGC
The DNA here is from genome assembly GCF_058781925.1 of Sphingobium sp. FW306-1B-F04DB. NCBI lineage: Bacteria > Pseudomonadati > Pseudomonadota > Alphaproteobacteria > Sphingomonadales > Sphingobiaceae > Sphingobium > Sphingobium sp. FW306-1B-F04DB. The sequence continues at coordinate 60,796 of NZ_JBYSXE010000020.1, forward strand.
CCTGAGCGCGCTCGAGCGCCTTCATTGCCCGCGAGATCTCTTCATCTCTGGTGTGGATATAGCGGAGCGCCGACGCCACGGTCTTGTGACCGCTGATCCTCATGAGGCCGGCTAGATCAATACCCGTCGCGGCAACATCGGTGATGGATGTCCTGCGCACCGTGTAAGGCTTGACTTTCTTGCAGTCGAGATGCGCGCGGTCGACGCATTTAATGGGATGGACGGCTCTCCCTCCTCAGCGGAGGCTGATCGCCTCACCGAACAGGAGACGGAACATGGAAGTGGCATTCCTTGGGATCGATCTGGCGAAGAACATTTTTCAGCTTCACGGCGAAGACGCCGATGGCCGAGTTGTCCTGCAACGCCGGGTCCGACGCGACAGGCTGATGACCGAAGTGGAAGCTCTGCCGCCGTGCACCGTGGCGATCGAAGCGTGCACGGGTACCTTCTACTGGCAGCGCCGGTTCGAAGCCGTTGGACATCGGGTTCGGATCATTGCGCCGCAGTATGTTAAGCCGTTCGCCCAGCACCAGAAGAACGACCGTAACGACGCCGCAGCCATCTGCCGGGCAGCCAGGCAACCCAACATGAAGTTCGTTCCCGGCAAGACTCTCGAGCAGCAGGACATCCAGGCCCTCCACCGTGGGCGGCAACGGTTGGTGAACCACCGAACCGCACTCGTCGCACAGATGCGTGGCCTGCTACTCGACCGTGGGGTCGCGTTCGCTCAGTCGATCACGCGGGCACGGCGCGAGATCCGGCTGCTGCTCGAAGAAGACGCATCGGAGCTCAGCGACCTGTTTCGATCTATGCTGGCCCAGCTCTACGCCTGCCTCCTCGCTCTCGACCAGCGGATCGCGTGGTTCGATGCCGAGATCGAGAAGGTGTTCCGCTCAAGCGAGACCTGTCGTCGCCTGGCCAAGATCAGAGGTGTTGGCCCAAAGACGGCGACCGCCATCGTCGCTGCCGTCGGCGACGGAGCCGAGTTCTCCAACGGCCGGCACCTTGCGGCTTGGATGGGCCTCGTGCCCCGGCAACACTCGAGCGGCAATCGGCAGCGCTTGTTCGGCATATCCAAGCGTGGCGACCGTCATCTTCGAACATTGCTGATCCACGGCGCGAGGGCCGTGGTTCGAACTTCGCGTGCTCGCGATGAGGCACAAAGCAACTGGATCAGGGATCTCGAAGCGCGGCGCGGCGCTGCCAAGACCATTGTGGCCGTGGCCAACAAAAATGCCCGCGTGATTTTCGCGATGCTCAAGAAGGGAACGGAATTCCGGGCGGCCTGACGGGCGTCCGGGGAGGTGTGAACGATCAGAGAAGTGTACCGGCCGACGTGACCGGCGCGTGAGGAACCTGTCTTTTATAATGGCTCATCGAAGCCGCCCAATTGTTGAGGCTCACGCCGCGCGGATTACCCATTTGGGCGCGCCAGCATTCCTGGTGACGCCGGATAGATGTTGGCACCCAAGTTCGCCGGGATCACGGATCAAATCGCTTGCACCGGGAGAGCCGTCCATAGATGTAGAACATCGGCAAGGTACGCAACTCGGGGGCATCCAGCCTTTTGGGGCGACGGAAACAGCCAACCTGTGTCGGTGCCGGTAGCCTGAAGATGCTCGAAGCGCCGCTGGCGAAGCGATCGGGCAAGTTCTGCCGTGATCGGCTGAACCGAGGTCCGGCCTTTGCCTCCGGGATGCTGAGTTCATCTCGAACCTCATCCACATGTTCGTGCCGGGCGTTGAGAACCTCGTCGGGCCGCATGGCCGAGCCGGCCATCATCTGAAGGAAGAGAAGCTGATGATGCCGGCGCCGTCGCGCGCAACCGCAAAGCTATGACTGAGACCATCCCATCGGACCGCGAGCAATGTTCCGTCGCTCAGCGCGATCGAGAAACGTGCCACGCCCTCATCATCCGGGGTGAGTGTGATCATCTGCTCGATGTCGCCCGAGATCCTCAGCCGGCCGGCATGGGGTTTGATCAGGATCGTCATGCATGTCTGCATTTCATAGTCAGCGCATGCGCCTCAGCGCATGTTTCCAGTCTTCCTCGCTCGGCATCGACAGCTCGGTATCATTGTCGAGTACGGTGAGTTCGAGGCGGGGCAGCGTCTCTGGGCGCCCGAGCGCGCGGCATTTCGCGCGACGCATGCGCCGGGACATCAGCCGCAGCGCGTTGTTCCAGCCCTTCTTCTCGAAGCGCCACCACAATGCATGGCCGTCGAAGATCGCCGAGTGACCGCAGCGACAGGTAAAGCGCACCGTTTTGTGCCGCGCCGCCGCGTCCAACAGATCCTTGATGGGATTGGGCAGGCGACAGCCATTCGCTAGCATATTGAATATTCAGGCCGTGACGCCGAGGAAACAATCTGCTCCACGCCTATTTTGTTCGCTCTTTGTTCCATGATAAGCTTGTTCCACCAGTCGCAAACGGCGGAACCAGAATCATGTCCAAGCCGCCTAAACAGCGGTCATTTTGAATTCAAGCTGGAAGCGAACTGTCGGGAGACGCATCCGTGGCGGGCGTTTGCGGGATCGAGAGCTTCGGACCCCATTCCATGCCATAAGCCGCAAGTCCCCATTCGCCGACATGCACGAACCCGCTTCGCGGGAGGTTCGCGGGGGCGTGAGATAGCGTGGTAATCATAGGCTTTGGGCGGGGAGAGGC